>JAGBCG010000071.1 GCA_017938055.1 Clostridia bacterium | reverse complement strand
CATCTGTCACAAGGGGTGAATATCTGCCAAAGTCCTTTTCAAGCTTAATCATGAGAGGAAGTGACACATCATCAAGACTTATTAAGCTTAAATGGCTGTTAAGGGCATCTTTTATACATTTTACTGCCTGCTCGTCAATTATGAGCTGTGTTCTTAAATGCTGTGTCTTTATTGTATCATCAGGCATCACCATTACAAGCACAAAGCTTTTTTCGTCAATCAGCAGTGTATCAAAGCGTTTGACAACATGCTTTTTGCTTCCTGTCATCAATGCCATTGCTGCACAGTTTGTTATTTCCGATATAACCTTTGCAGCTTTTTCAACAAGCTTATCCGTTTCATCCATCTTAAAGCGAGTCAGTTCATTAAGCAGATTAAGCTCTTCAACGTTTAATCTGTAGTTTTCCATCAGCTGCTCAACATATATTCTATATGCCGCATTTGATGGTATTCTGCCCGCTGAAGTATGTGGCTTATCAAGATAGCCCATTTCTTCAAGCTCGCTCATTTCGTTGCGTATGGTCGCGGGAGATAAAGACATTTTTCCGTATTCAACAAGGTGCTTTGAACCTACAGGCTCACCTTTGCTGATATACTCATCAACAATGGATTTTAAAATCTGCATTTTTCTTTCGTTTAAATCCATCTCTACTCCCTCCCCGCTTTTAGCACTCAAAACATACGAGTGCTAACTAGAGTATATTTTACCACTAAACGAATTTTTTTCTTCAACAAAAACACATTTTTCTGTAAACATTATATGAATATGACCAATACGCATAAAAAACACCGTCCAACGCAAAAATTGGACGGTTTAACGTTATTTATACTTAAAACTGCACAGTTTTTCTTTTCTGAGAGGACATTCATCACAGGCAGGATTTTTTGCCGTACACACACTTCTTCCGAAATCTACCATTCTGTGACAATAGTCGCTTTGCTCATCCTTTGGCACAAGCGGGTCGAGAGTGCGTTCCACAACTGCCTGATTTGTGCTTTTTACAAATCCAAGTCTATTGGAAATCCTGATGCAATGTGTATCAGCAACAATTCCGCCCTTGCCGAAATAGTCACCCAAAACAAGATTTGCTATTTTACTGCCAACACCCGACAGAGCTACAAGGTCTTTGAAGTTATCAGGAACCTTTCCGTTATGCTTTTTTGTTATTTCAAGTGCCATTTCCTTTAAGGATTTAGCTTTTGTTCTGTAAAGTCCACAGGTGAAAATCAGTTTTTCGATTTTTTCCAAGTCCGCCGCTGCCATAGCATACACGTCAGGAATTTCACGAAAAAGTGTATTACATACCTCATTTACTCTTGCATCGGTACATTGTGCCGACAGCCGTCCCATTACAAGCAGCTTCCACACATCTCCCTCATGATTCAATGAGCATTTTGAGTCGGGAAACATTTCACGCAGTATTTCGCTTACTCTTTTAATTTTTGCTTTAGTATTCAAGGTACTTTGCCCCTATTCTGTAGTATTCAAGTATACCCTCTGTCAAAGCATCGGCACTTCTTTTATAGTTTCCCTCAGTAATTGACCACTGGTATTCCTCAACATTGCATATAAAGCACATTTCAAACAGTGCAGAGGGAAATCTGTGATTACGTGCAACAGCAAGCTGTTGATATGCCGTTGGCTTTTGTTCTCTGCCAAGCTCACTGCATACCACATTTGAAACTGTCTGAGCAAGCAGTACTCCGCTGTTATTGGAATAAAGTGCCATAAATCCTCGCACTTTCTGTGCATTTGAGCTTCCCGCAACTGAATTATGGTGTATTGACACAGCAAGGTCAGGACATGCTTCATTTAGAAAATCCATTCTTTCGTACAAATCAACCGTATTATTGCCTGTTCTTGACTCAAGTACAGTAGCACCAAGGGACTGTAAATTCTTAACAAGCTCATCGGCTATTCTTCTGTTAAGCACAGATTCCGGAAAATTACCAGGGCCCGGTGCTCCTATATCCGTACCACCATGACCTGCATCAACAACTATCGTCTTTCCCTCCAAAGGCTTTTCACCCTGTTTTAGAGTCTGGGGATTATTGAGCTTTACTATCATACAGCCATTTTCGTAAACTATATTAAAGCCGTAGAAATTCTTATTATCCTTTAAAGTCACCGTGTAAATTACCATGTTTTCACGTGTGCCTTTTTGTCCGCTTATGCTCTTTACAAGCGGATTTGCAGGAATTTCAAATTCAGGAATAATTGACGAGTCGGTGTTATACATGATAATTCTCATGCTGCCGTTTTCTCCGTTAAAGTCTACGTCAACAGGGATGTTTTCAGTAACTCCAAAGCGTATGTCGGTAGAATTGCATTTATTGTTTGTTGTATCAGTTGAAACCACCTCAAGAGCCGTTGTGAGAATGGTATTAAGCAACAGTGGTTTGCCGTATGTAATTGCCAGCTCGCTTTCCTTTACATATCCACCAAAGCGTAGCTTGCAGTAGCCGTCCTCAACACTTGTTACGTAATCACGCATACCCTTTGATGAGGGCAAGAAGTCATCATAGAAAGAGGATTTTGTGGACACCTTTGTATGCGTATAATCCTTATTAACTTCAGCATAGGAATACGCATCCTCATGCTGCTGGCTGATAAGACCGCATTTTAAAGTTGCAGTTTCTCCGTTTCTTTCCGCAGTAAACGTAAGAGTTCCAAGAGCAACAACCTCACCACTTGAGGCAAATGTTGACGGTTTTATACTTCCCACGTACTTTTCGTACATATATTTACTCTCATTTGGCGGATTTATAGTAGGAGTCATAACAACAGACATTCCACCAACCGTTGCCGTAACAATACTTCCTGAGGGTGCTGCACAGGAAACACGCAAAGTGTCCCCAACATTCAGCCAGGTTGAGCCTTGTGGGTAAGCGTCGATTATTTCCATCTTATCCATTTTTTTATATGATGAGCCTGTAGCTGAGTTATTATTCTTTGAGCCGTAGTTTACAGTAAGGGTATATGTTTTTCCGTTCTGAGCAAAGTCAAATGTATTTTTCCCCTGACTCAGCTCTACGTAAGCACTGAAATATCCCCCTGTTGTTTTGGATACAGCTTGTCCGTTCATTGTAAGCGGATATCCACTGTCAGCACTTCCTATAATATAGGTTTTTGACGTATTTACATAGGAATTATTTGCCGGATAATTTACAGTAATGCTCTTATTATTGCTTGCAGCCTGGGTACGAAGAATTTTTGACGAGCAAGCCTTTTTAATGTCGTCCGAAACACCGCCGATATTTTCGCAAATGTTCTCATAGCCATAGAAAATACTGCCTTTATAGCAAGACAGGGTTCTGCAGAATTCTACCTGGCGGTATATTTCACCCTTCTTGTATTCACCTGACTTATATGCCGCATGTCCCATATACAAGTCAACACCCGTTCCGTCAAGGTTTGCGTTCCACCAGCGTGCAACATCATCAAAGGGTGCTGAAACCGTGTCCATACTCCAGTAGTTCTGAGGTGCAATGTAGTCAACATATCCGCCCTTTGCCCATGCAAGTGCATCGCAGTAAAGGCTGTTATATGCCTCAAGTCCGTTTGTTTCACTTCCCATAACAGGAGTATTACTTGATTTATTAGCCCATATTCCAAAAACCGACACACCAAAAACGCAATCCTCGTTAATTTCCTTTATTGCTTTATAGGTTTGTTCAATAAGAGTATTTACGTTTTGTCTTCTCCAGTCAGCCTTATCCATAGTACCGCCGTACTTTTTATAGGTGTCCTCATCATCAAATTCGGCGTTTCCCGATGGGTATGGATAAAAATAGTCATCAAAATGCACGCCTGCAAGTGTAGGATACTTTTCAACAAGCTCTTTTACTCCGTCAACAACAAGGCTTTGTACAAGAGGCTCACCCGGGTCAAAATATGTCTTGCCATCAGCATATGTAACAGTAAGCTCGCTGTACTGAACAGCCGGCGACATTGGACTCATTTTTTCTTTGTCCTTTTCGCTCATAGTAACTCTGTAAGGATTTACCCACGCATGAACGTCAATATTATATTCTGCCGCTTTTTTGAGCAGATACTCAAGGCAGTCAAAGCTATTTTCCGTGTGTATCTGATTTTCCGTAAGATAAATACTTGACGGGAATATATCAGAATTATACAAAGCATCCGCAGCAGGTCTTACCTGAAAAAACAGAGAATTTATTTTATTCTCATATGCCTTTTTTACAATGTCATCAAGCTCTTTTGCAAGAGTCTTATCATCAAGACCGGGTTTTGAGGGAAAAGCTATGTTGAGAGTTGTTGGTATCCACATTCCTCTCATTTCAAGAGTCGAAACCTCAGTAAAGTCAATAACAGGCGTTTGCTCTTGTGAAAGTGCCTGCAAAACATCTTGATTATCCTTTGCACCCGTAAAAAGCTTATCAAACACTCCCATATACACAAAAATTCCCGCAAACAATGCAAGGCACACCACAGTTGCCACAGAAGAAATTATATATTGAAGATATTTTTTATTTATCACATTGTCCTTTTCAGAATCAAGTTTTTTCATTTTGACGCCTCCCGAAAAGCAGTTTTTCCGTCATTTATTATATCACAACATACGACAAAATGGAATAGTTTTTTTCCGCTTTTATACAATCTTCAACAAATATTTTCATTTTACTAAAATTTTTCACTCAATTTCAAACTCTACCTGTTTTGCTATGTTTTCCACCCCTGAATACAGACAATTATATATTAACACATTTTCATTCACACTGTACCTTTCTTCCTTATCCGCCACAACAAAGCTTGGTGAGTTATTTGAAATAAAATCCTGTGCCTGTTTTACCGCTATATCATATGCCTGCTTTTCAGTTCGTCTTTTATCTGACAGCGTATACTCGTTATATTCCTGTATGACAATTTCAAATGGCAGAGGGTATTTTTCGTTAAATGCCGCCTTTATGCTTTTGGTGCTTTTTGTAAAAAGCTTTTTATTTAAATTTAAAAATCCAGCATTTATTTTTTTACCCAGCACTTGAACAGAATAACACTTTTTAACGCTTCCGTTATAGTTTTTTTCGACATAATTCAGCGGCACATACACCGTAACCTCCCTTTCTGTATTTGCCCACACGCTTCCCCTTGCTCCACGCAAAGAGCTTTTATCATTTCTATCTATAAACGCCGAAACAAGAAGCTGTCCCTTATGCACAACATCTCCCTTACTTACAGCACACCCTCCCTCAAGAACATCTGCTCTCAATATTATCCCATCATGGCTTGCCACAATATTTACATTTTGCTTTTTACTTTTTATTTCGGGATTTAATCCCTCTCTTACCTCCACATGTGCAACAGAGCCGTCAAAGTTTACCGCTATCCAGGAAATTCTTTTTTCACGAATGAGAAAATTATTAACAAGGCTG
>JAGBCG010000070.1 GCA_017938055.1 Clostridia bacterium | reverse complement strand
GGCTGTGGTACAAATTCAGGCTGTTCTTGTACAGGCTCAGGCTGTGGCACAAATTCAGGCTGTTCTTGTACAGGCTCAGGCTGAGGTACAAATTCAGGCTGTTCTTGTACAGGCTCAGGCTGTGGCACAAATTCAGGTTGTACTTGTACAGGCTCAGGCTGTGGCACAAATTCAGGCTGTACTGCTACAGGCTCAGGCTGAGGTACACTAAGTCTTTGACCGCACATGTTACAGAAATTCGCTGTATCCGACATATGTGCTCCGCATTTACTACAATATTTCATCAAGCTCACTCCTATTATCTGAATATGAATTAATCATCCACCAACATTATATAACAACGTGCATACTTTGTCAATTAATGTAGATAATTTTTTTATCCGTCACATTCTGTCCAGATATCAAACGTCTTTTTTATTTCATAGTGGATGTTTTCCAGCTTTTGAAAGTATCCGTTTACGCTTTCAGGACTTAGCACAAGTGCTTCCTTCTTGCTTTTTGTAAGTGTCTTTATGGCATATTCCAGTCTTGCAGCATCCCTGTAGCTTTCACATTCCCACAATGCACACAGCTGTTTTATCCTGTGACTTGAAGTATATTTTGCCGCAGTTGCGTTTATATGCTCTTTCATTCTTGCCTTTATATCCTTGGCAATTCCTGTATACAGACTGTTATCCTCACACCTTATAATGTAAATATATGCCACAATATCACCTGCCATGCATTAATAATAAAGGGCGAACATTTCGTCCGCCCATAAATTTTCTTTAGAGTTAAGATTACTGCATATCAATGTCTTCACAAACCGGTGAGAATGATTCTGCATCTGTAACAACCATTGTTTTTACCAACGTGTTTTCTTCATTTGACAGCGATGCTTCTACGGGATTTGTTTCAAGTTCCAAGCAGAATACGCCATTCTGTGTTGTCATGGGTGTTGTTTTAAATGTTACATACACACCGTCAACATATACTGCATCAATTACCGTGTATTGCAAATCTACCGCCGGTGAATAGAAAAGTACATTGTGCTTATATTTTACAACACCATTTTCAATGATTGATTGTACAAATTCGGATGAAAGCATTTCTAATTTATCAAAATCCTTAACTGCCGTCACATTAACAACAACAGGTCTTGGTGCAAATGTGTCTTCGTCACCCGAGAAACGAACAATTACATCATATTTGCCACTGACAAGCTCACAAGAAACACTCATCTGACCCACACCCGATGCTTCGATGCCTGAGGCAAGCTCGACAAGCTGTGTGCTTTCTGCAATTATCATGCTGGTATTCTTTGCAAGTCCGTCGGCAAAAATAATATATGGCATCTTTTCTTTTTCAAACACCCACACAGCTGCATTTGTAAGACCGTCAAGTGCTGTTCCCGAAGTGAAGCCTGCCACTGCAACTGATGCACTTCCCTGTGCAAAACCATCAATATATCCTGCAGGATAATAGCAATTTGATGCATTTACCGCCGCACCATCTGAGGTGTAAATCTTGCCAGCCACACCACCAATCAATACACCACTGACCGATGCTGTATTTACACACTTTACAACCTGATTCTTATTTGTTTCAGCTCCGCTTGCACTCACTCTTGCACAAATACCACCCGCAATACCGGATTGCGAGGAAACGCTTCCATTATTAAGACAGTCATAAATCTTATGTTCGCCGCTGTCAACCACCGAAACGCCTGCAATACCGCCCGAGATCGCACCCTCTTGGCCTGTTATCTCTCCGAGGTTTTCACAGCCATATATGTCACTATTATTAAGATAACCTACTATACCGCCTGCCGCACACATGCTGTTCTCATAGAAAGCACAATATCCATTTACTGTACTTTCATTTTTACATTGCGAAACAAAGCCTTCGCTGTAGCCTGCAATACTGCCAACGCTGCAGTCATTTACTTCTCCCAAGGCTTCACCGCCAACCGTGCCTACAGAAAGACAGCCTGTAATTTCGCCATAGTTACTTCCCGCAACACCGCCTACATTTGCATTAAAGTACATTGAAACGCCATAAGCTTTTCCCTCAAAAGTGCTCTTTTCAATTTTGCCTTTATTTATGCCTGCAATGCCGCCTACATCTGAAGAGTAAGCATTTGAACCCGATACTGCACCATAGAAGCAGCAATCATATACTTTTGAATTTTCAGAAAGTACTCCTACTATACCGCCCGTAACGCTTGCAAGCTCCTGCTGCTTTCCTATAACGGAGCCGGAAACAACACAGCCTGAAATTTCAGTCTTGCCCTGTGCCTTTCCTGCTAAAAGTCCTGCATATTCCTTTGCTTCAACAAGTGAAAAGTCTATATACAAGTCTTTTATTACAGCTGAGTCAACAACACCGAAAAGTCCACTACAGGATGCATCATAACAACAGTACATACCCGTTATACTGTAGTCATCGCCATCAAAAACTCCTTCAAAAGGAGCCGACTGTGTTCCAACAGGTGTCCAAGATTCAACAAATGCCGAAGCCTGTGTCACTTCACCATCGGTATACAAAAAGTCACCGGGATTACCAAGGCTGATATTTTGCGACAGCTTGAAATACACGCCGTCTGTCTGTCCGTTACCCGTCAGCTCTGCCATGAATTCAAGACCCGCCCTATCAGAAAGCAAATACGGACTTTCCTGTGTTCCCTCTCCGAGAACGGTTTCAGGAACAAACACACTATCCTGCTCTAATTCAGCAGCCAAAGTCCAAATTTGTAACGTCGCAACACACATTATTATTGCGACAACTTCTAACATCTTACTTATCTTCGAAAAAAACATATCACATTACTTCCTTGAATTAAATATAAAATCCTATGTAATTATACCTTATTACACAAGCGGTGTCAATAGAAGTATTGTAAAGATTTATTTTTCGTCGTTTTGCCACATTCAAAACCCTCTTTTTCGTAACACTTTCATATAAGCATTTCACAAATTGTCCAAAACAAGCTCTCTTTCGACAAAACTTGTGCCGATGTAACATTTATTTAACTTGACACAGCAACAGGTAAATGGTAAAATATATGTACTTGAAATATCCGTTTCATGTTAAATCATGGGGGCGTAAAGGTTTCGACGGGGATTTTGAAGTATGCTAAGCGAGCAGAGGTTGTGGAAGCTCTTTAAAACGCCACACATTAAAAATAAACGCTAACAATAACAGATTAGCTTACGCTGCCTAAGTGCAGCGTCATCGACCCTGAGAGTACTGCGGCTCAGGACTCGGTGTCACACAAGCAGTGAACGTGAACTCGGCAAAGCTTTGAGCCTTGTCATGAACTTATGAAGCTACCTTTTTTCTGCGTTTGTGCGTTGATGCGGCAGAGAGGGAATTTTAACAACGTACTACGCTCGTAGAAAGGTATATGAATGGATTTTCGGACGTGGGTTCGACTCCCACCGCCTCCACCATAATAGTGAGATGATATTACTGTCAGTAGTGTCATCTCGCTTTTTTATGCGGTTTTTCGAGGTTTTAAGTTCAAATTTTTTCGAGAACAAATTTGTTACTGTCAATAGTATTTTTGAAAGATTTGAACCCTCACCCTAAATTCAATATCAATTCCAAAGCACAGAGTAAAAATTTCTACTCTGTGTTTTTTTATTTGAATTTAAGGAGGAAAACTTTAATGAAACTAAATGGAAACTTCACTATTATACCTAACGAATTTATTAACGACTCTAGACTCGATGTATATGAATTTCGTATCCTTTGTTACCTGATGAAACTATCAGGATGTAACTCATCCTGCTACCCCTCTTACGAAACTATCGCAAGAGAAACCGGAATGAGTTTATCAAAGGCAAAGAATGG
>JAGBCG010000069.1 GCA_017938055.1 Clostridia bacterium | reverse complement strand
TTTGTTAACAGAGAAATTCCCGTAATTACCGATGAATATGCAGATATGGAAAAGGGAACAGGCTGTGTTAAGATTACACCTGCACATGACCCTAACGACTTTCTTGTAGGTCAAAGACACGACCTTGAGCAGATTGTTGTCATGAACGACGATGCTACTCTTAACGAAATCACAGGCAAATTCAACGGTATGGACAGATATGAGGCAAGAAAGCTTATTGTAAAAGAGCTTGAAGAAATGGGAATTCTTGTAAAGGTTGAGCCTACCGTTCATAATGTTGGCGTATGCTACAGATGCGGAACTACCGTTGAGCCTCTTATTTCAGACCAGTGGTTTGTAAAAATGGAGCCTCTTGCAAAACCTGCCATTGAAGCAGTACGCAATGGTACAATCAAATTTATCCCCGATAATCAGGCTAAAAAGTACTTCAACTGGATGGAAAACATCCATGACTGGTGTATCTCCCGTCAGCTTTGGTGGGGACACAGAATCCCTGCATTTTACTGCGATAAGTGCGGTAAGATGATTGTGTCTAAAGAGGACGAAAAGATATGTCCCGATTGCGGTGCACAGCTCAGACAGGAAGAGGACGTGCTTGATACATGGTTTTCCTCTGCACTCTGGCCTTTCTCCACACTCGGTTGGCCTGAAAACACAGAGGATTTAAAGAGATATTATCCTACATCAACACTTGTAACAGGCTATGATATCATCACTTTCTGGGTTTCGAGAATGATTTTCTCAGGACTTGAACATACAGGCAAAGCACCTTTTGAAAATGTGCTTATCCATGGCCTTGTTCGTGATGAACAGGGAAGAAAGATGTCAAAATCCTTGGGTAACGGCATTGATCCTCTCGAAGTTATTGCACAGTACGGTGCGGATGCATTAAGATTTACTCTTGTTACAGGTAACGCTCCCGGCAACGACATGAGATTCTCAGGCACAAAGATGGATAACTCCAGAAACTTTGCCAATAAAATGTGGAATGCTTCACGTTTTGTGCTTCTCAATCTTGACGAAGAAACAAAACCGGTTATTCCCGAAACACTGCAGATTGAAGACAAGTGGATTCTTACCCACTTGAACAACGCAGTTAAAGAAATCACGGCTAATCTTGACAAGTTTGAGCTTGGTATTGCGGCAGCAAAGCTTCATGAGTTTATATGGGATATTTTCTGCGACTGGTATATCGAGGTTGTAAAGCCAAGACTGTTTGATAAGGGCACAGAGGATAACAAAAATGCACAGAGTGTGCTTCTTTATGTGCTCACAGGCATACTTAAATTGCTTCACCCTTTTATGCCGTATATTACAGAAGAAATCTGGTCCAATATCAAGGTTTCCGATAAGATGCTTATTGTGAGTGACTATCCTGAATATGACAAAAATCTTGACTTTGGTGATGAATGTCGCAGTATGGACAGAGTTATTGATGCAATAAGAAGCGTAAGAAACACAAGAACAGGCATGAATGTTCCGCCCTCAAGAAAGGCAAAGCTTTATATTGTTTCTGATTATGCGGACTCCTTTAACGAAAAGACAAGTAAGTTTTTTGAAAGACTTGCATCGGCTTCTGAGGTTGAGGTTGTTTCTTCGTATGATGCCGAGGGTGCTGTGAGCATAGTTTCGGATGGTGCTAAGATATTCATACCCATGGCTGAGATGGTTGACCTTGAAAAAGAACGTGAAAGACTCGAAAAGGAACGTCAGACAGCTCTGTCAGAAATCGAAAGAGTAGATAAAAAGCTTTCAAATGCCTCCTTTGTGGATAAGGCACCTGCGGCGGTAGTTGAAGCTGAAAAGGCTAAGAAAGAAAAGTATACCGAAATGCTTAATAACGTGGAAGAAATGCTTAAAAATTTGGGCAAGTAATATTTACTGTCCCCAAGGTTATAAATGCACTTCATAGGGGGCAGCTTTGCTGTCCCTTTGTGCTTAAATTAGGAGAAAAAATGGATGTAAGATGCTTTCCCATGTCCTGTAACTGCTACATTGTCAGCGACGAGCAGGGCAACACCGTAGTGTTCGACCCTTGCGAAAAAGGTGCAGAGATTTATTCATACCTTGAAACGCAGAATTTGAAGCTCTGTGCCGTTATAATTACTCATGCTCACTTTGACCATATATATGGATTGACAGACCTTGTGAATGAGGCGGAGAAAAACGGGAGAAGTATACCTGTATACGTGCATAAAGACGATGCAGCTGCAATGGCAAGCGAAAGAGCAAATTTGTCGGGACCTTTGTTTTGCAGACCATATAGATATACAGGTATACTTAATGAATTGCACGATGGTGACAAAGTGAGTATAGGCACGATGTGCTTTGAAGTGATTTCCTGTCCCGGACACACACCCGGAAGTGCGTGCTTTGCAGAGCATAGTGAAAAGACGTTGTTTTCGGGGGACGTGCTGTTTGAAGGCTCTATAGGAAGAACGGATTTTGATGGAGGCGATATTGGTCAAATGCGTGTATCTCTTCAAAAGCTTATGAGTCTTGAGGACAGCTACAGGGTATATCCCGGACATGGTGGTTCTACAACAATCGGTGAAGAAAGAAATTTCAATCCGTATATTGCAAGCTTATGAAAAGAATATATATAAACGATTTTATACTTAATGTTGTCATAGTTGTTTTGTGTATGGCGATGCCTGTTGTACTTTTCTTTGTGAGTAGGAATGACGAAAAAACAGCCGTTATATCATATGACGGAAAGACGGAAAAAACGATAAGCCTTGATGAAGAATGTGTATATAAAACTCATGGAGTTGAAATTAAGGTAGAGAATGGACAAGCGTTTGTTATTAATTCTGACTGTCCGGACGGACTTTGCATGAGGATGAAAAAGGCGAAAAACAGCGGTGACAGCATAATATGCGTGCCGAACAGGGTGAGTATAAAAATTGTAGGACAAGCTCGAAAGGACGGTGCGGATATTGTTGCAGGATAGCAGAATCAGCGTTAAAAGAGTGATTATGGGCAGCGTTTTTTTGGCGGTATCCGTGATAATTTCTATTGCTGAATCTGTGTCGGGACTTAATGCACTCATACCGATTCCCGGTGTAAAGTTGGGTCTTTGTAACGTGGCAATAACGGCTTGCTTGTACGTGTGCTCAGTAAGAATTGCGTTTTTTGTGGCACTGTTAAGACCATTGTTCATGTTTCTGTTCTGGTCAAATCCTGTAAGCCTTGCAATGTCCTTTTGCGGTGGAATTATGGCGTATATTTCACTTGTTTTCACAAAAAAACTTTATGGAAAAGTGTTTTCCTTTTGCGGTATTTCCTGTATAAGTGCACTTTTTCATTCTGCAGGACAGATTCTTGCGGCAATGCTGCTTATGGGGGACGGGGCACTGTTGGGCTATTTTCCATTGTTTGCGGCGTGCTCATCTGTTGCCGGAACATTCTGCGGTGCGGTGATGAATATTGTGATTCCAAGACTTGAAAAAGCAGTGGGAAGGATGTGTTAAAAAGGTGATTAAAAGATTATTTTGCATGGCAGTTACCTTGCTTGTACTTTGTTCATGCAGTAACGTGTACAGGTATACTGAATCTACATTCTTTTCCATGAGCACTTTTGTAACAGTAATAAGTGATGATGAAAATGCGGGTGCAGTCGTAGAAAGGCAGACAAGGGAGTATGAAAAAAAACTGTCAAGAACAGTTGACAGCAGTGAAATATCAATTCTTAATAAAAATGGCAGTGCAAAGGTGTCAGAAGAAACGGCTCTACTTTTAAATAAATCCCTTGAAATTGCAAAAAACACACAGGGTACATTCAATCCTTGCCTTGCAAGTGTGGTTTCGCTGTGGGATATAACATCGGGTAAAGATTATGTGCCGGATGATGAGAAAATAATGCTTGCACTAAAGCATACTGACTACAACGTGGTTACTGTTGATGGTGACACAGTAAATGTGAATGATGCAAGAGTAGATCTTGGAGCAATAGCAAAGGGATATATTCTCGGTCAAGTTATGAACAGTGCAAAGGAAAGCGGTGCAAAGAATATTTGTATCAGCCTTGGCGGAAACGTTGGGGTGTGTGGCTCGTCTGCATCCCGACAAGAAAACGGACTTGATGGCTGGAGTGTTGGAATTACCAATCCTTTTAATAAAGAGCAAACTTTGGGGAATATCGTTCTTTGCGACAGCTATATTTCAGTTTCCGGTGCATATGAACGATATTTTGAAAAGGACGGCGAAATTTATCACCATATATTTGATTCTTCCACGGGAAAGCCTGCAAAGAGCGATATAGCTTCAAGCTGTGTGGTTTCTGAGGACGCAGCACTTGGTGATGCACTGTCTACGGCACTTTTTGTAATGGGCAGTGAGAAGGCAGTGCAGTTATATAACAGTGGTATTTATGAATTTGAAATGATATTGATAATGAATGATAAAAGAATACTTGTAACAGATGGTCTAAAAGATGATTTTGTTGTCACCGATAAGAATTTTCTGGTGATTGACGCATAGAAGTAAATTTTTAAACAGTAAGAGGTGTTATTATGAAAAAAAATTATGGTTTTATTGTATGTTTGATGATTTTTGTATTGATTTTTACTTTAAGCTCATGTGTTGTAAAAATTGAACAGACGGATTATGACGATAAGCTAATTGTTGACGATTTAGCACAGAAAGAAAATGAATCAGACGAAAAGGAAAAATTATCTGAAGAAATTGAAACTGGAGATAATTTGTATCAAGAAGAACAGGGCAATGAGCAGGCAGGGGAATTAAATAAAGAAGCCTTGATGCTTGAAATCGGAGCTACGCCTAAAACTGACACACAGATAGGCGATGAAGCAGTGGGATTTATGGAAAGCTTAAAAAATGATGACCTTGAAGCAGTTGCATACTATATAAACTCAAATGCTGAAAATTATGAGTTTTTGTATGATGTGGATTTTGAATATGAGCTTATTCCTATAATGATAACATCTGATGAAGTAAAGTACACGTATGATTATTTGAATATGTATATGTGTGTTATACAAACAAATGACGAAAATTTGTTGTTTGATTCACCTAAGGACTATTATTTTCTTGCTACTGATGAATACAGTGCAACAGGCAATAGCGTAGCTTTTTTTACTCCCTTTGAAAATGTGAAGTATTTGTTTAAAGACTCCGGACTTGAACTTAAATATGAGTATCTCTTGACAGATTTTCTCGGTTACTATAGTGATGTGCTCGATGTGGGTGAGAATGATATATCTCAGTTTGACTTTAATAATAGAATGGGATATCATTATATTCCTCACCTGATGTACCGCTTTGACAGCAGTGATGATTATATGAGTCCTTATACCCTTAACGAAATAAATGGTTTTATTTCAGGTGTTTTCAACGGTAATAAAGGAATTGTTCTTGACAGTGCCGAAGATTACGAAATCTGGGTAAGTGTAGATACGTCGTCGCCGATGGAATTTGGTCCTGATGACGCTGTTTACGGATGCTATAACGGTCATGGTCTTAACAGCAAAACCTTGCTCACAAAAGATGTACAATTTTTAAAATCAGGCGTTTACGTGACTGTTCAAAGCTTTGGTGATTATGCAAGCTTTATGCCCTCAAGAGAGTATGTTTTTAAGTTTTCACCTCAAGTAGATGATGAGCCACTTGTGCTTGAAAGCATAGAAATGACAAAAAATACAGAAATTGCCGAATGTGTTTATAGCTTTTAAGCTCTGTAATAATAGTGTGGTTGTAGTTGAAAAGGCATGTAAAAAAAAGGGGGTTGTAGCAAAATGATTTGTTACAATCCCGAACATACATAAAACGCACAATTATTCGTAGGGGACGATGCCCACATCGTCCCGTTTTTTTATGCAATTTGCGAGTTTTTCTACAGCTTCTTGCTGTATAGTCTTGAAAATTTATTTGCACATATTGCAGTTAATAACATCCCCATTAAAGCATAGCTCGTTTTGACCTTGCTTGCCTGCAAAAAAGTCGGATATATTCTGACAGGTAGTTTCAGCAATGTTAGAGAGAGCTTCCTTGGTAAGAAAAGCCTGGTGACTTGTAACGATAACATTTGGCATGGAAATAAGTCGTGCAAGTTTGTCGTCATCAACAATGTGGGAGGAAAAATCCTTGAAGAAAACATTTGATTCTTCTTCATAAACGTCAAGACAGGCAGCACCAACTTGCCTTGCCTTAATACCCTCGATGAGAGCTTCCGTATCAATAAGAGCACCTCTTGAAGTGTTGAGAATAACAACGCCCTTTTTCATCTGTGCAATGGTTTTTTCATTTATAAGATGCTGTGTTTCGTCATTAAGCGGACAGTGAAGTGAAATAATATCGCTTTGAGTAAACAACTCTTGCAGTGAAGTATAAGTTACTCCCTCTATGTCAGAAGGGTATTTGTCATAGCATAATATATTCATGCCAAAGCCACGGCAGATACTTATAAACGCCTGACCAATTCTTCCTGTACCGATAATACCAACGGTTTTTCCGTGTAAATCAAAGCCATCAAAATTGTTAAGGCTGAAATTGAAATCACGTGTTCTGATATAAGCCTTGTGAATACGACGAACGCTTGTGAGAAGCAGAGCCATGGTATGTTCAGCAACGGCATAAGGAGAGTACGCAGGTACGTTTACAAGATGCAAGCCTTTTTCCTTGGCATATTTTACGTCTACGTTGTTGTAACCTGCACATCTTAATGCAATAAGACGGATTCCGTACTCACACAGCTTGTCAATAACGGGCTTGTTCACATCGTCGTTTACAAAAACGCAGATTCCGTCATAGCCGTTTGCAAGATTTACTGTATCACTGTTAAGACGTGTATCAAAATATTTGAACTTTATACCGAATTTTTCACCGAAAGCTTCAAAGCCCGGCTTGTCGTAAGATTTTGAATCAAAAAAAGCAAATTTCATTTTTGTAACTCCTGTTTTTTTGTTAGTATTTCATTGTAGTGAAAATTTATACATCTGATTAAACTACATCATTATAATACATTTTATAAAAAAATGCAATAAAATTTTGGCAATACTCTTGATAAATAACAAAAAGCGTTGACGTAAACAGAAAAATATGTTATTATTTTTTATGTGTGAAAGGGGGAGTTTTGTGGTAAAGCGTATATACGGTGACGATTGCGGACTCGAGCTTATTATTGAAGAAGATGAGATTTTTCTTTGCCCGTCAAAAAAGAATAAAATAGAGCTTTTGGCAAAAAACGATACAGAGTATGATATGCACCTGTTCTTCTGCTTTCATATGACGGGAAATGTGGCAATGGATAAAAAGGAATTCGATGTGTTTGTGCCGGCACAGGGCAATACCTGTCATACTCTTGTGCTTTCTCTGTCGTCAGAGGAAAAAATGTACACAGGAGAGTCGGTATTGGAGTTTTTGGTAAAGGACAGAGTTTTGGAGTGGACATGCGGTTACGAAATACAGGTTTTTACCGAGAATGTTTTTAAATGCTGTGAAAAAATCGACTATTCACAAAATCCGCAAATGCTCTTTTCTGATAAAGGGGTAATATACATAGATAAAGGCGAGTATGCAGTAATGGAAGTAGCTAATCTCTTGGAATGTGATGTTACTTTAGAAAGCATAGAAGGAAATGATATAAAGGTGTATGTTGAAAAAGAGCTGTGCAGGAACGGACGTGTTCATCTAAAAGAGGGACTTAACAGGCTTTGTATTACTGCCGAGAAAGAAAGCAGAGTTGTAATAAAGGATGAGCTGTCTGGAAAGAAAGTATGTCTTAATACTGTAAATCCAAAGTATTTTCTATAAGAAAGGTGAAGAAAAAATGAAAAAGATAGTTTTGTTATTGACAGTACTGTGTATGATGACGATAAGTGCTTACGCATTGGATGAGGAAAAGTGCAAGATATACGATTTTACTGCAGATTTTTCTCAGGACTCGGCGGACATGCTTGGAATTGGTGTAAAGGACGGCTTTCACGTGAGTGTAATTAAGGGAAAGCTTTCAACGGTTTCTACGTTTGGTATACCCGTGAGCTTTACGCTAAATGATAGAGTAGTGAATGATTATGACTATGCTATTTTTATGCTTAAATGTGTTTATGTTGACCAGAACAGTAAAATTTGCGTAAAATTCAAGGATGAAGACGGAAATGAGCAAGAAGTGAATTTCAATATTCCCGATAAAGAGTTTAATCTGTATAGCGTAAAAATTCCCGATATGGATGTTTCGGGTATGGAAATTTTTGTGAACAGTATTGAACCCAATATGGATAATTATACTGTTGAGCTTGATTATATTCGCCTGTATAAAACACAAATTCCGGTTATGCTTACCATTGACAGCACACAGGCAATAGTTGCAAGCGAGAGAAAGAACCTTGATAGTGTGGCACTTATACGAAATGACTTTACACTGACACCTGCTCGTTTTGTGGCTGAAAGTGTTGGGGCGGACGTAAAGTGGATTGGAGAAGAAAGAAAGGTACTTATAACAAAGGATGAAACGGTAATTGAGCTTGTAATAGACAGCGATGTTGCAAGGGTGAACGGAAAGGAAATTAAACTTGATGTTCCGGCATGTATAATAAATGATTTTACATATACACCTGCTCGGTTTGTTGCTGAAAACCTTGGATGCAGCGTTGAGTGGGAGCCTGAACACAGGACGGTAATTATCAGCTGAATTTCATATCAATAATATAGTAATAATAAATATGACCTCGACTTTTTTCAGCTTTTAAAAGTCGGGGTTGAATTTTCAAAAAAAGCTATAATGGTAATGTAACACTTGAAATGTGAAAGTATAGCATGAATGGCTTGAGTTTGCATCGAAAATGCATTTTTGACGCTCAAATTATGCAAAAAAAGTCTAAAAATTCAAAAAAAACTAAAAAAATGCATAAAGTCTATTGACATGTTGCAAAAACTGTGCTATACTTTAATCAAGATATAAACTTTCCACGGAAAGCATATAATCTACTAAAACAAATCAAGGAGGCTTTACCATGAGTAACAACACGAAGAATTTGCCGTTATTGCTGCTTGACGATGCAAGCAGTGGAGTGTTCAATGTAGGAACTTACAAATTCACAAACATTTCATTTGAGGAAGCAAAGCACATCCTTGAGGTGCATGAGGGAGAGGATGAAATTCTCCAGTGTATCAGCAACAGAAATGTTGAGGAGATTATATTCAACTATCTGGGTGTTGAAAAAAGGGTGTTTCCTTATAAAAAGATAAGGAACATGAGAGAAGGACAGAATGCAATAGTATTCAAACTGTACATAACACCTTCCGAAACACAGCCAGTAATAAAGGCAGATGACGGAGTAGAGGCGAAGAAGATACAGAATGTGTATGTATACTGCCAATATGTAGTAAGAATTGAATGATTATAAGAAAAGGGGTTGTAGCAAAATGATTTGTTACAACCTCAAACATATACAAAACGAATAATTATTCGTAGGGGACGATGCACCCCAAGAGTACTTCCTCGCTTCGCTCACGGCACCCACATCGTCCCGTTTTTGTGCAATTTGCGAATTTTGCTACAGTCCCTTTTTAATCTTAAAAACATAAACTCAAAACGGGTATTGTTGTTTCTAAAAATGAAATAAGCAATGAGTCTGTCAGGTTTTTTTCTTTAAGTTTTTGGATTTTGAGGCTGATTTTTTTCTTACAGAATATCCAAAGCTGCCAATTTTTCTGCCAAGCTCAAAATATTCGCCATGGGCATAGGCTGCAAGGTTTGCCTTTGACAGACATAGCTTTCCTTTTTCATCGAGAAGCTTTTCGTCCACAGATACCCCCACTATATCAGCAATAAACATATGGTGAGTTCCCATTTCCACAATGTCGCATACCTTACATTCAAGAGCAAGGGGACTTTGTGCAAGAATGGGAGCAGATACGTGCTGTGCTTTTACTTTTTCCAGATTGTGTTTTTGAAATTTGTCAACCTTTCTTCCCGTGTATGTTCCGCACCAGTCGGCAGCACGTACCATGTCACGAGTTGTGAGGTTTATTACAAATTCACCGCTGTTTTTTATAAGCTCATAGCTGTACCTTTCGGGACGGACGGAAATATATGTTTTTGGAGGTTGAGTGTTAAGAACACCTGTCCAGGCAACAGTAAAAACATTGTCCTTGCCCTCAAACGAGCTTGTTACCATAGTTGGAGGAACGGGTGCGATAAGCACAGAGCCTTTCCAGTTTACTCTTGACATTTTTCATTCTCCTGAAGCTTAAAATCAAATCGGCTTGTAAATTCCTTTCCGTCAAGATAAGAAAGCTCACCGGACGGAGTTTTAAATTGGAATTTCAGCTTGTGTGAGCAAAGCATCTGATACTTTACTGCTGTTTTTGTCTTGTGGTTGATGCCATATTTACCATCTCCTACGATGGGATGACCTATATATGCAAGATGTGCTCTTATCTGGTGTGTTCTTCCTGTGATAAGCTCAACTTCAAGCAGACTTTTTTCTCCGTCTGTTTTTAGAGTTTTATACTTTGTTATGACAGTTTTTATATCATCATCGTATTTTGTGTGAGATAATTGCTTTGCCTGTTTAAAGGAATCGTAAATATAAACACGGTTGTTTTTTCTGTCCTTGTAGTGAAAATGCTTTAGAAGTGCCTCTTTTTGCTTTGGAACACCGTAAACAAGAGTGTGATAAGTTTTAATCATTTCACGATTCTTTACTTTTTCGTTCATTATACGCAGAGCCGAGGCTGTTTTGGCGGCAATTATAATACCACAGGTGTTTCTGTCAAGCCTGTTGCAAAGAGAGGGAGTAAAGCTTTGCTCATCCTTGGGATTGTACTCTCCTTTTTTGTAAAGATAGCCTATAAATCTGTCAACAAGGCAAATCTCATATTTTTTAGCCTTTTCGTCAGGAAGACTTGAATGAACAAGCTCGCCCTGAGGCTTGTCAAGCAGCATTATGTTGCTGTCCTCATACACGATATCACAAGGCAATAGCGTACAACACTCCAGAGTATATTTTTCCTTCTTGATATTATCCTCAGATACCGCAAAAAACTCATCACTGATGTAAAGAGTAATTTCGTCACCCTCATGTACAATATCTGAAGCGATAGCCTTTACACCGTTGATTTTAAAGCATTTTTTGCGAAAATACTTTTGTAAAAGCCCTGTTGGGATATTGTTGAGTGCCTTCAACAAAAACTTGTCTATTCTCTTTTCGGAGTCGTTTTTTCCTACCTTTAAGGTTCTCATGCCAACCTGCCTTTCAAAGCTTTACTGTTGTTTTATATATTGTAACATAAATTGCTGCTGAAATCAACACATTTAATAAAAACGAACTGCCGTTTTTGGCAGTTCGAAAAACTTTTTTAGTTTCTTGTTATATTATAAAGCTCGTTTATGAGAATTTCCACATCTTTTTCTGTGTTGAAGTGCGAGAAAGAAGCCCTTACGCCGCCGGTGTTTTCTGTGCCCAGAGCCTTGTGAGCAAGCAGTGAACAGTGAAAACCGCCTCTTGTGCATATTCCTTTACGTGACAAAGCCTGGCTGACGCTTTCGCTGCTTTTGTTGTTTACGTTAAACAGTACCGTTCCCACCTTGTTTTCACACTCTCCAATAACGGAAATACCCGGAATGTTTTTTAAGGAGAGCGTAAGCGTTTCACTAAGCTTTCGACAACGGCTGTAAATCTCTTCCTGACCTACACACAAAATGTGCTTTATACCCTCACGTAATGTACAAATGGGAATTACGCCGAGAGTACCCGATTCGAGCTTTTCGGGAAGTATACCATTTTGCAGCGGGGACAGCGACTGCGTTCCGTTTCCTCCAACAATAAAGGCTTCAGGATTTTCTATATGAGAAAATATGCAAAAACCACTTCCCATAACTCCGTATAATGACTTGTGTCCGGCACAGCAGACTGCACTGAAATAAAGCGTACTTAAATCAAGCGGAACAATTCCGGCACTTTGTGCAGCATCAATAATAAGTTTTATGCCTTTTTGACGGCAAATTTCGCTTATTTTGTGTATAGGAATAAGCTTTCCTGTTACGTTGGAACAAGAGCTTATTACGGCAAGACGAGTTTTGCCGCTGATACAGTTCAAAAATGAGCTTACGCACTTTTCATCGCTTTCAAGGGCATCAAAAACTTTATAGGTTAGTTTGCCTTGTGATTTTTCGCAAAGAGCATGAACAGGTCTTAAAACAGAGTTGTGCTCAAGATTTGAGATAATTATTTCCCCATTGTCAGGACAAAGGCCAAAAATTGCAATATTAAGTGCATAGGTTGTGTTGTAGGTGAAAATTACGTTTTCGGGATGGGAATAATTAAACAGAGAGCAGATTATTTCACGGCAGGAATACACAAGACGTGTGCTGTTCATGGAAAGGACATGTGAGCTTCTGCCGGGATTTCCGTATTTGTTGCAGCAACTGCATAATACACTTGCTACGTTTTGTGGCTTAGGCAGAGTTGTGGCGGCATTGTCAAGGTAAATAATATCACTCATAAGCCGTCCTTGCTTTCAAGAACTTCAATTATTTTGAGTCCCTCGTTTTGAATTATACTAAGGGCATTGGCAAAAAGAGCATCATCTACCGCCAGAGCATAGCCGCAGCCGCCAAGGGAGGGAATATTTTTTATTTTTTCAAGCCTTGAGGGAATGCCCTTTTTTTGCAGTAAGGACATACCTCGTAAGCTGTAGGTAACAGAGCTGAAAACCATATATTTGCAATCCATAATAGCACCTCCGTGACGGGAGAAAAATAATCTCCCGTTTTCATTCTATGAAAACACCTCGTCTGTTGACAGGCTTCATACAAGAAAAACGGGAGTAAAATATATGTATTTTTATTAATTGAAGTAGGAATTTACCACTTCTCGCTCGTCAAAATGAGTTTTAACACCTTTTATATCAAGGTAAGTTTCCTGACCCTTTCCGGCAAGGAGAATAATATCACCCTCACGTCCAAGGTCAATAGCTCTGTAAATTGCATCCTTGCGGTCCTTGACAATTTCGTACTTACCGTTTGTTTTGTTCATACCCACAAGTATGTCAGCAATAATGTCATCAAGCTCTTCAAAACGAGAGTTGTCGGCGGTGATAATGGAAAGCGTTGCATACTTTCCTGAAATTTCACCCATTTCATATCTGCGTAGCTTTGAACGGTTTCCACCACAACCGAAAACACAGAAAATTCTCTTTGGATTGTATGCCTTGATTGCAGTAAACAGACTTTCAAGACTCATGGCATTGTGTGCATAGTCTATAATTACAGGACAGGGAAGACGGGGATTTTCCACAGGCTCTATTCTTCCTATAACCTTTACGTTTTTAAGAGCATCAGTGGCCGCCCTCTTGTCACAGCCCATAGACAGACACGTGCTTATAGCACAAAGTGCGTTAAATACCGAAAATTTACCCGGAACGCTGACACTTACTTCAAAACTGTCGCCCTTGTTCGTATCTACAGCAAACCTTGTTTTCATGCCCTTGTCAATATAAAAGACCTCATCGTGTGCAAAGAAAGCACAGCTTGTGTCAGTGCAGGAATAGGTTATGGCATCAATATTCTGTTTGCAGCATACATCGAGTATAAAATCTGCTCTGTCGGCATCCTTGTTGATAACTGCCATGCGGCACATGGTAAAAAGACGGCTCTTCCAATACAGATAGTCCTCAAAATCCTTGTGTTCACCCTCTGATATGTGGTCGGGTGTGATGTTTGTAAAAATACCTACATCAAAGGATAACCCGTAAACTCTGTCCATCATAAGAGCCTGTGAGGAAACCTCCATTACAACGTGTGTAGCACCAAGGGACACAAGCTTTGCAAATATCCTGTGAAGCTCACGGCTTTCGGGTGTTGAATGGCTCATTTCTTCAAAATAGTCTTCAAAATAAGCACCTGTTGTACCAATAATTCCACATTTTTTACCACTTTGATTTAAGATTTTTGCTATCATAAAGGAAGTGCTTGTTTTACCCTTTGTTCCCGTAATTCCAATAATGGAAAGCTTGTCACATGCGTTGTCATAAAAGTGACGGGAAAGTACAGCAAGAGCCTTTCTTGCACTTGAAACAAGAATAAAGGGAATATCAGGAAACTTAAGTGAGTATTCCTCAAAGAAAAGGCTGTTTTCACAAATAATGGCATACGCACCGCTTTCAATGCTTTTTGGAATATATATGTGACCATCGGTTTTAACACCGGTAATTGCAACAAACACATCGGATGTGCGTATTTCTCTTGAGTCGTATACAATACCTGAGATGCATTTGCTGCCATCATTCATGGGAGTGCTTCTTAAAGTGAGACTGGAGAGTACGTCGTAAACCTTTGAGATGTTCATAAAAAACCTTCTTTACTTTATAGTGTGAATCAAGCTTTTGTTGCCCTGACAAAGAGCGTCTGCAAGAGCTGATATATCCTCGTGAGTGTTGTTAGTACTAAAGCTTATGCGTAAGGTGCAGTCAGCTACGTTATTGCCAAGACCGAATGCCGATAGAACTCTGTTGTCTGCATTTTTTGATGAACAGGCAGAGCCGGCAGAAACGAAAATACCTCTTTCTGATAAAAACCTTAGCATTATTTCACTGCGAATACCGGGAACGCTTACTGAAAGAATGTGACTAGCAAAGCCGTTAGGTGTAGTGTTGAAAAGGAGAAAGGGACATTTTTCTGAAAGTGTTTTTCTTGCAAAGGTATTTAATTCGCTCAGCTTTGATAAGTTTTGAGCCTTGTTCTTTTCCGCTTTTTCGCAGGCAAGACCGAAAGCACAAATTCCGGGAAGATTCTCTGTTCCCGAACGAAGATTGTTTTCCTGACCGCCTCCGAAAATGTAAGGATTGAAGTTTATGCCTTTTTTTACAATCAAAGCCCCTGTTCCTTTTGGTGAGTGGATTTTGTGACCGCTGACAGATATAAAATCCGCACCAAGAGTCGATATGCTGTAGGGTAAATGGGCAAAAGCCTGAACAGCATCCACGTGTAAGAATGTGTCGGGAGCGTTTGTTTTTCTAAGTGTATCAAGAGCTTTTATATCGTAAATTGCACCTGTTTCGTTGTTGACAGCCATGCACGAAATAAGCATGGTATCACAGTTTATTACATTTTGAGCAAAATCCAGATCAAGCTTTCCGCTCTTTGTAGGTATTCTGTGTACCGTAACACCTGATTTTTCAAGCTCTCTTGCGGCGTTTTCAACGCTTGGATGCTCGGAATCGGAAATAACGATGCTTTTTTTTCGCTTGAAAAGACTTTTGTAAACGCTGAAAATGGCACTGTTGCTTGCTTCCGTACCGCAGGAGGTAAAAATTACATTTGCTTCTTTTGCATCAAATCCCCCGCAAGATAACACACGGCTTCTTGCTTTTTTTAATAAATGCTCAGCTTCAATGCCCTTTGCATGAGAGGAGGAGGGATTACCATAAAAGCGAGTCATTATATCATATGCAAGCTTTGCCGCCTCGGTATCAACAACTGTTGTTGCAGCGTTGTCAAGATAAATTTCCTTTATACTTTCCATAATCACACTTTTCCTTAAAGTATATTCATCTTATTTTACTCTAAAGTACACCAAAATGCAAGAGGCAGAGAAAAATTGCCGTGAATATTTTGCATTTTTTCATGATTTAGTGCAAAGTAATTTAAAGTTGCTTTGTCAATATCAGTGGCAGAAAAATCCTTTGATGTGATTTCATAAGTAGCATCAAAGAATAAATATTCACCGTTTGTCAGCACGCAGTTAAAGGCATGATTGTCAAAGGAAATGGCACAGGCATTGAGGTTTGCACATCTGCAAAGAATGTTAAAAGCACTTGCTATTGCCTGACAAGTGGCGACTTTGTCAGAAAAAACACTTAAAGCGGTGTAATGCCTGTCTGATAAAATGCTATCTTTAGGATATGTAATATTTTCAGTTAAATAGGTGTATATAATTTTAAGCTTTTCAATGTCTGATAATTGTGAAAGCTGTTCAGGCGTAAAAAGACGGCTTGTAAGCTCTTGTGCTTTTTCATATGAGAGAAGTGTCATGTCGTAAAGCTCTTTAATTGAATAAGCTTCACTTGTACTTGTAAGATATACCTTTATGTCCACAGAAGAAACATGCTCGATTTTTTCTATATTTAAATCGGTAAAGGTGAAATACTCAGGTAAATGAGAAAACGCTTCTTCGTAGGCTGAAAGAAAAGCATTTGAAAAATCATTGTGATTTGTTTCTTTGTCAAGAGTGTATAAATAAAAAGACATCGGGGAAACCCCGATGCCGTATATTTCGTTGTTAAAGCTTTGAGCGTCTGTCAGTAAAACCTTAAGCTCATCCAGCTGGTATTCTTTCATTTTTTCTTCTACAAACTCCTCCGGAGAAGCGTTGTACTCAAGAAGTCTTGAGAATACCGTGCTTGTTTCTGCACGTGTAATGCCTGTTTCGGGCTTAAAGTAACGGTCGCCAGTCTGTGTATCAACCTCACCCTGCATCAGACAGATTGTATAAAGTGCAACAACGTATTCGTCATCACTGTCCTTGTAAGGTGTTTCATACTTGCCTGTGTCAAGACCTGTAGCTTTTACAAGAAGTCTTGCAGCTTCTGCTCTTGTGATGATTTCGTTTGGCTTGAGGTTTGAGCCGTAGTCGTCCTTTGAAATAACGCCGTTCTTTAAAGCGGTGGAAACATATGTATAATACCAAGACTTGTCAGATACGTCGTCAAATGAAGGCATTGCACTTGTCTGGTAACCCATGCTTACAACAAGAAGCTTGATGAATTCTGCTCTTGTTACATTGTTCTGGGGCTTGAATGATCCGTCTTCGTAACCTTCAACAATACCCTTGGAAGCAAGATTTGTAACATAACTGTAAAACCACTTGTCCTCTGTTACGTCACTGAAAGTAGAGTTGTAAACAATTTCTTCTTTCTCTTCGGTCTTATCTGTTTTGTCTGTCTTATCTGTTTTGTCTGTCTTATCTGTCTTATCTGTCTTGTCGCTTGTTTGTACTTTGTGTGAACCGTTATCTTCTTTTTCTTCTTCATCGCCGTCGTCTGTATCACCAGTGTCGCCAGCATCACCAGTATCACCAGTATCACCTGTGTCGCCTGTATCACCAGTATCACCTGTGTCGCCGGTATCACCTGTGTCGCCGGTGTCGCCAGTATCACCAGTGTCGCCGGTATCGCCGGTGTCATCACCTGTTGAGGGAGTGAACAAGTCACTAAGGTCAATCTGAATATCAACTGCCTGAGCGAATATGTTCATGGTGCTCATAATAAAGCAAATGCAAAGTATAATGGATAATGCTTTAAATCTTCTCATTTTGATTTCTCCTCTTTATAAATTTACCTCAATTATACTATAACTTTTGTATATTTTCAAGATGTATTGACAATTTTTTTATAAATATTTTGTGTATTATGTAAAAAACTCGGTTTTGAGTTGACATAATGTTTAAAATGCTACGTGCAAAATATGGCATCATTGTAAAAAATGCACAAAAACGCTGTGCGGTATACGTAGAAGTATACAAAATAAAAAAATATTTTTATCAAGATTGACAAATGGACGCATATTTGGTATAATAAAAAAGACTCAGAGTGGTGTTTATGTATTGTCTGAGTACAGGAAGGCGTGAAAAATGGGTAAAAGCTACATAATAACTTCCTTCAAGGGCGGAGTGGGAAAGACCACACTGTCCGCAAATCTTGCCATTACTCTGGCGAGAATGGGAAACAGTGTTGTTGCGGTGGACTGTGATTTGGAATCGAGATGCCTCGACATAGTTTTAGGGCTTGAAAACAGTGCACTGTTTAATATATGTGACTGCATAAGGGGTACGTGTACGATTGATAAGGCACTTGTGCGAGATACAAGGTGCGACAATCTTTTCTTTATATCTGCACCTGCTTTTTATCCCGAAAGTCAGGAGGATAGCACCGGCGGAGATGAATTTTCCGACCAAGCAGTTGCAAAATTTGTAAAACAGCTTACTGAGCGCTTTGATTATGTAATCTTCGATTTGCCTGCAAGACCTGATAACCTGTACAGAAAGCTTGCACTTCTGGCGGATGCTGCTTTTGTGGTGTCACTGCATACAGCAACGTCAATAAGAGCTGCTGAAAAGACTGCAATGGCTTTAAATGAACTGACTGGTTATGGCAGAGAAAACGAAACAAGAGGCGGACTTGATATAAGGCTGATAGTAAACGGATTTAAGCCAAAGGACGCAAAAAGCGGAATAAATGTGGGCTTGTATGAAATTATTTCAAAAACAAAGCTTCAGCTTTATGGAGTAGTGCCTTTTAGTGTGGCAATGTCCAAGGCACAGGAAATGGGAAAGCTTGCATATGAGGGCGGCTCGTCAAGCATGCCATTTGCAAAGGCTGTTGAGAACATAGCATCAAGATGCACAGGAAGAAAGGTGCCGCTTTTCAAAGGGGTGGACACCGGCGTAAACAAAAATACGGTGTATTGAAGTACGCAAAAAATGGAAAAATAATGTAAAGGCACTTTTTAAAACGGGTGCGTTCGGGAAAGGAAAGGTTTACCGTATGGAAATAGCAATAATAGCCTCTGACACAAAAAAAGAACTGATGACCGAATTTTGCATAGCCTATCAGGGTATACTCTGTAAGCACCAGCTCTGTGCCACAGACGCTACGGGAAAATACATATCCGAAGCCACAGGACTTAATATAGAATGTCTTATGACGGGTATGCAGGGCGGAATAGAACAGATTGCATCCCGAATTGCTTTTAATGAGATAGACCTGCTTTTGTATTTCAGAAACACCATCGCAGCTCCTGAGTATAAGGAGGCAGAACATAATATTTTAAGGCTTTGCGATATATATAATGTGCCGTTTGCAACAAACATTGCAACAGCCGAAGCACTTATTCTCGCACTTGACCAGGGAACGCTTGACTGGCGTAATCTTGTTAATCCAAAGGCTAAGAGATAAAAATTACATATTACAAAAATGCCCATCGGTCTTGCCGATGGGTTGTTTTTTTATATTTACTCAATTAATTACTATTTTTTCTATTTCACACACATAAACTGTGTGAAAATCGTTGTTTGGATAATTTTTTTCAATAAGAGCTTTGTCTATAAAATCAGATTCTTTCATATCGGCAGAAAACAGCTTTTTGCCGATTACCGTCATTTTTGCTTCCTTGAATTCTACGTATGCTTTGTCTGAGATAATCGGACTAAAGCCTGCCTCTTTCAGCTTGTCACCGTCACGACCGGAATTTCGTCCGCAGTAGGTGAGGGCTTTTTTCATCTCCTCACCGAAAAAGGAAAGTGAAATGTAATCTGTGTTGTCAATAAATTCCTTGGTGTATCTTTGCGGTCTTACAAAACAGAAAAATACGTTTTTGTTCCAGAGAACACCCATTCCTCCCCAGCTTGCTGTCATTGCATTGTAGCAGAGAGGAGATTTGCTCTCGTCCTTTGCAGCAATAAGACACCAGGAGTCGTCAAAGAGCTTAAAAATGTTTTGCTCTAAATCTTTTGGACTTATTTCTTTCATATATATCACCTCTGTATATATTATTCACTCAGTACTGCCTGTTATTACAGTAATATAAAAGCGGAACGGCCACAAGACCATTCCGCAAAAAACAGTAAAAAGCTTAATTAAACAATACCCTGTGCCATCATAGCATCCGCAACCTTCTGGAAGCCTGCAATGTTTGCACCTGCAACAAGGTTGTAACCAAGACCGTACTTTTCGGAAGCAGCAGCGGCATTGTCGTGAATGTTAATCATGATCTTTTCAAGCTGTTCGTAAACCTGTTCGGGACTGAATACTGTGTGACCTGCATTCTGACCCATTTCAATACAAGAACAAGCAACACCGCCTGCATTTGCAGCCTTTGCCGGACCGAAAACTACGCCGTTTTCCATAAGATATGCCATGGCATCGTTTGTGGTGGGCATGTTTGCAGCTTCGCAGATGAACTTACAGCCGTTCTTAACCATAACCTCTGCTTCCTTCATGCCGATTTCGTTCTGTGTAGCACAGGGAATATAAAGATCAGCCTTTACGCCCCAAGGCTTTTCACCGGGGAAAAACTTTGCATTCGGGAACTTTTCTGCATAAGGAGCACAAATGTTTTTGCCGGAAGCACGAAGCTCAAGCATGAAGTCTTCTTTTTCCTTTGTGGAAACTCCGTCAGGATCGTAGATGTATCCGTCAGGACCTGAGATAGTGAGAACCTTTGCACCAAGGTGGTTGAGCTTCTGAACAGTACCCCAGGATACATTACCGAAGCCGGATACTACAACTGTCTTACCCTCAATCGTTTCACCGAAGTGCTTTAACATTTCTCTTGCGAAGAAAACTACGCCGTAGCCTGTAGCTTCTGTTCTGCCGGACAGACCGCCGTAAGGAAGCCCCTTACCTGTAAGAACACCTTCATATACGTTCTTGAGTCTTTTGTACTGACCAAACATATAGCTGATTTCTCTTGCACCAACACCAAGGTCGCCTGCAGGAACGTCTGTTTCAGCACCGATGTGGTGATATAGCTCTGTCATGAAGGACTGACAGAAACGCATGATCTCTCCGTCGCTCTTGCCTGTGGGGTCAAAGTCGGCACCACCCTTACCTCCTCCGATAGGAAGACCTGTAAGGCTGTTCTTGAATATCTGCTCAAAGCCAAGGAATTTAATAATACCAAGATATACGTTGGGTGCAAATCTCAGACCGCCTTTATAAGGACCGATTGCACTGTTAAACTGAACTCTGAAGCCTCTGTTTACATGAACCTTGCCGTTGTCATCAACCCAAGGTACTCTGAAAACTATAGTTCTTTCAGGCTCTACGAGTCTTTCAAGAAGAGCTGCTTTTTCATATTCGGGATGCTGTGCAATAACAGGCTCAAGGCTTGTGAGAACCTCTGTTGCCGCCTGAATAAACTCAGGTTGCTCTGCGTTCTTTTCTTTTAACTGTTCAAGCACGTTCTGTAAGTAGGACATTGTTGATTCCTCCAAAAATAATAAGAAAATTTATATGTTGACAAGTGTTTTTGAACCTATCACCCATTATATGCAGAAAGTATATCACACAATAATTCGCATTGCAATAGTTTTTTGAAAATTTGAAAGTTTTTTTTTAGAAATTTCATATTTTATCTAATTTTTGCTTAATGTGTTAAAAAAAACACAAATTTTGAATCATGATTTGAATTAAAATTCATTTGCTTTAGTTTGTTATAACTTTCACATTCTTTTGCCAAGGAGATGATAAAAGTTAACAAAATACAAGTTTTATATAGGAAAAAAATGTGATAAAATAAGCACAATCTAATGATTAGGAGAAAATTTATGAAAAAGCTACTTATTTTAACCTTAAGCCTTGTGCTTATAATAAGCTGTATGGGATGCAGTGAAGAAAAGAATAAAGGTGGAAATTCTACACTTAATAAAAATTCGGCTTCCGTAAATGAAGCAAATCAGGAAAAATTTACCGACCATACGTCACTTGTGGAAAAATTCATGGAATAT
>JAGBCG010000068.1 GCA_017938055.1 Clostridia bacterium | reverse complement strand
TGTGAGAAAAAAACACAAAATTCTCGATTTACCTATTATCAGAGGTGTTGTTAATTTTGCGGAATCTATGGTTCTCAGCATGAAAATTCTTAACCGCTCTGCTGATTTATTGGGCATCGAGGAAGAAGAATCAAAGTTTGAAAAGTGGCTTAGCAAAACCTTAGGCAAGAGTGCTGCGGCTATTGCTTCTGTTATCGGCACTGTTTTAGGTCTTGCTTTATCGGTTTTTCTTTTCATGTATTTGCCTGCAGTAATTTCCGACTTTACCGACAGAATATATGACGCTCAGCTTTTCAAAAGTGCTGTTGAGGGCGTTACAAAAATTCTTATTTTCATTATTTATATTATTCTTGTAGGACTTATTCCCGACATGAAAAGAGTTTTTCAGTATCACGGTGCCGAGCACAAGTCCATTTTCTGTCACGAAGCAGGTATTGAGTTGACGCCGGAAAATGTAAAGCTTCAGTCACGCTTTCATCCAAGATGCGGTACAAGCTTCCTCTTTGTTATGATGTTCCTTAGTATTTTTATTTCGGTAATTTACATTGACCTGCCAAGACTTCCGAGAGTTTGCATAAAGCTTATTATGCTTCCGCTTATTGTTGGTATCGGCTATGAATTTATAAAATTTGCAGGCACGCACAACAACATTTTTGTTAAAGCGTTATCTGCTCCCGGTCTTTGGGTACAGCGTCTTACAACAAAGGAACCTGATCTTTTGCAAATTGAAGTTGCAATATCCTCTCTCAAGGCAGCTCTTCCCGAAATATATCCTGCTGACGAATCCACCCAGCAAATCAAAGAACAGTCACAGGACGACAACAGCGAAAACTGATTTATTTAAAACCGCTTTATTCATAAGGTAATTAAAAAATATGACTTACAACGAATTTAAATCCATATACCTACAAAAGCTTAAGGATATATCTGACAATCCCTCTTTTGAGTTAGAATCTCTCATTCTTTCTGTAACAGGAATAAAAAAGAGCGATTTTCTACTCAAGCGTTCTCAGGAAATTTCCTATGACTTTTTAGAAAAGCTTACTGCTCTTGTTAACAGACGCATTAATCGGGAGCCTTTACAGTACATTCTTGGTGAGTGGGAATTTTTCGGTCTTCGCATGTTTTGCGGAGAAGGTTGTCTTATTCCCCGTCCCGAAACTGAAGTGCTTGCAGACATTGCCATAAAAAACATTCCAAAAAACGGTAAAATACTTGAGCTTTGTACCGGAAGCGGATGTATTTCGGTAGCAATTCTCAACAACCGTCCTGATGTTTCTGCTATTGCTGTGGATATTTCTAAAGAAGCTTTAGAATATGCAAAGAAAAATGCAGACTACCACAACATTTCTCCCGACAGGCTTCAGTTTATAAACGCCGACATTTATGAGTATGTACCAAACGGTTTCTTTGATTTTATCGTTTCTAATCCTCCGTACATTAAATCAGCGGACTTACAAAATCTTCAGCCGGAAGTTTTACATGAGCCTGCCATTGCTCTTGACGGAGGTCTTGACGGGCTTGACTTTTACAAGCTTATAGCAAAATATTATGCCAAGCGATATCTGAACAGCGGTGGATGCTGTGCCGTTGAAGTTGGTTACGACATTGCCGAGGAGGTTGCAGAAATTTTCCGTTCAGAAAAATTCGAGTCATCTCTGATTCGTGACATGTACGAAGTCGAAAGAGTTTGTGTTTCAAAAAACTAATATGAAAAAACACAGGAATCAAACAAGCTCCTGTGTATTTTTTTACTGCGTTACAGCATTATTCATTCTTTCCTTTTGAATATAACCATGATAAAGCTCTATTACAAGACCGTAGCTTTTTACTCCCTGCTCATCTCCCATTGCTTTAATATATGTGTCATTAACAGACTGTGCAATTTCCGATGCTGTTGAGCCTGAATACTTTTCAAAAAACTTATAATACGCATACATTTCACGTATTATTTTTTCATCCGTCTTATCAACAAGCTCTTTATACATTTCTTCATCCTGCATCAGCGTTGCATCAAGAAAATAGTCATACATATTCATAAGTGCTGCATATTCAAGATAATCGTCACCGCTTGCCATACAAGCTAAAAATGCCATAAAATTCGCCTCATCCTCGTTTGCAACGCCCCTTTGATGTGCTTTTTCATGGGCTATTGTAAAGGCAACAACATAATCAGGATAATTTACGTTTACATTAGCTTCCCCTGTAAATGGCATATACATTCCTGAAATATGAGTATACGTTATAAGTGGTGAGAGCATGATTTTTTTAGACAGTCCGGGCATACTGCTATCAAAAACTCCGCTTTTTCTCAAAGCCTTATAGCCTTTATTTACAAGCTCATCAGTTTGACTGTAGCTATGTGGATTTTGCGATGCACCGCTTTGAGAGAAAGTTACTTTCATTGCCGCTTCTTCAAGCATTGCTCTTGTATACAGTGCGTCCTCATAAAGTTGTTGTCTTGACAGAAGACTTCTGTCTAACTTTAATGTATCCTCAAGTGGCTTTTTAAAATAGCACACTCCAAAGACATTGACAAACACCGCGAAAGCACAAAATACTGCTATAAGTGTACTCTTTAAAATTTTCTTGACATCAAATTTCTTTTTTATAATACATCTTACCGCATAAACACATGCAGCAATCACCAAAACCGGCAACAGCAAAGCTACAATTTCTGCAACAGAAAACGGTATAAATCCCGTTATCAGTGCAAGCAGATAACGAAGCACATAGGACACGGTGCTACTATACCCTTGTGCAAAATCTTTACTCATTATGCTTAAAATCAGCACAACAGCCGTATAAGCACACAAAAACAGGGTGATTATAAGCACCCTGTTGATTCTTTTACTGAGCCATGCTTCTTTGTTTGTGTTTTTCAATTACCTGATTTTCCTCTCTATCGGTTTATTTATTTTCATCACCATCAAGTTCAAAATAACAATCAAATACCGCCTTTGCAACATCTGCCGCTCTACTGCTCTGAGCTGCGTTTTCAACTACCACCGCAACCACAATTTCAGGCTTATCGTAGGGAGCAAAGCCCACGAACAATGCCGTGTCACTTCCCTTACCCATCTGTGCTGTACCTGTTTTTCCTCCAACTTCATACTTATAGTCATCAAAAACAGTTTTTGCCGTACCATCAACAACAACGGATTTCATGGCACTCTTTAAAATGTTTATATAGTTTTCCGGTATATCAATTTTATCAAGCACCTGCGGGCTGTTTTTATACACAATTTCTCCAGTTGAGTAATCTACAACGCTGTCCAGAAGTGTCGCTTTGTATCTTGTGCCGCCATTTACTACTGTGCTCATATAAGCACAAAGCTGAAGTGGTGTAAATGCATTATCCGACTGTCCGATTGCCGCCTGAAGTGTATCACCCGGATTCCACAGCAAGCCAATTTTATCCCTGTATTCCGGTCCTGCAAGTATACCCTCATACTCAGGCACTTCTATTCCGGTTTTCTTTCCTAAACCTAACATTGAAGCATATTCTACAAGGGTATCAATTCCCATAACATCGCCCAGCTTATAGAAGAAATAGTTGCAGGAATTTTGTATTGCTCCTTTTACATCCATATAGCCATGAGTTACTCCTTTACTGCCATATATCCAGCACATAGGAGAATAATCCTCATATTTTTCGTATACTCCGCTATCATATATAAGCGTGTTTTCAGTAATTGCTCCTGAGCAAAGTCCGGCTATTGCGGATGCGATTTTAAAGGTGGAGCCTGGTGGATACAACCCTTGCGTAGATCTATTAAGCATAGGCGTTGATGTATCGGAGAGCATGGAGTTAAAATCCTTTGAGAAGGTATTCAAGTCATAACCAGGATAGCTTGCCGTGGCAAGCACAGAACCGGTATTTACTTGCATTACTACAACGCTTCCTGCTTTACAGTCTTCCCCATTATTTGGAATAATATCCGCAAGTCCGAGAGAACGTGCATATTTTATCTGTTCTTCAAGAGCCTGCTCGCTTACTCTTTGCAAATCAAGATCAAGATTAAGATTCACACTATATCCATTTATAGGGTCGTTTATAATTTCTTCTCCTATGACGTTATTATCTTCATCAAGCTCTATTCTTTTTTTTCCATCAAATCCATGAAGGTATTGCTCAAAGGCTTTCTCTGCCCCATCCTTACCTATTACAGAGTCATAGTCATAACCTTTACCAACTACATATTCCTCTACTTCTTCTTTATAAAGTGTTCCCGTTGTTCCAAGTATATGACATGCCAGTTTTCCATAATTATAGAATCTTGAGTCGGTAGTTGTTATTTCTATTCCGTGCATAGTATGAAGGCTTTCAGCAAAAAGAGTTTTTGTTTCTTCATCAATATCATGCAAAATGGTATAGGTATGCAGATATTCAAAATCGTTGGTTTCCATATCATATCTCAGTCCTACAAGCTTTCTGTAGACTGAATTATTTTTGTCTTTCTCTGCAATTCCATACTTATTACACAAGTAATCATAAAGGCTGTTTTCACTGCCAAGAACGTCATTAGTGTTAAGATTATTATTTTTAATAAACTTTATAAGCATTTTTTCCTTTGTTTCATCAAAAATATACTCATTATCAAGAACAAAAGGATATACCTGTGTCACAGGAAGTTTATCTTCAAGCACTATTGAGTGCTTTATGCAAAACTTTATGAAGCTCAAAATACTTGTGTTATAATCTTGTGAATCAAGAGTTGCCTTATTTATACTGACATTATATTGTTTTTTATTGGAAACAAGAACATTACCTTTCCTGTCAAATATCTGACCACGACTGACTTTGAGTGTCTGTTCCTTATATGTTTTTGGAACAGCGATGGATTCATAGTAATCTCTATCTACAACCTGAAGCAAAAAAAGACGTGCAAAAAACAGAAGGACAACCACACCAAAAAGTACAGCTATAATGGTAATTCTCATCATATCTATACTTTTATTAAGTGTTCTTTTATCCTTCTGCTTAAACATTTTTATTTCTCCCAGACACCTTTAAAGATTTTCTATCATATCCTTTGCCACAAAGCAAGCATGTTTTGCCGCAACCGACGCCATTTCCTGAAAGGACATATCCGCCTTTTCATCGGCATTATCACTCATTGCACGTATTACAACAAAGGGTACTTCATTGAGTGTACATACATGTGCGACTGCCGCACCCTCCATCTCTGTACAAAGGCTATTATACTTTTCTCCAAGTCTTTTTACTACATTACTGTCTTCTATAAACTGATCTCCCGTAACTATCATACCAACTGCATATTTGAAATTTTCTTCATTTTCCGAAAGCTTTTTACATGCATTTTCACAAAGTTTTACAAGCTTTTCATCTGCCTTAAATTCCGAAGTATACGGACTATATTTTTCAAGGCAGTCTATTGGATAAAAGTCATGGTATGTAAGCTTATCTGAAATTGCTACATCGCAAATGCCAAGTTTTTTTGTTGTGCATCCTGCAACTCCCGAATTTATGACACATTCAACGCCAAAAAGGTCTATCAATCTTTGAGCATTTGCCGCCGCATTTACCTTTCCAACGCCAACAAGAGATATGTATACTGTATGCCCATTATATTCTCCCTGGTAAATTCCTTTTACCTTGGTTTCACTCGCTTTAAAATCAAGGCAAAACTGTGCAACCTCGCAGTCAAGTGCACCGATTATTCCTATTTTCATATATTTCTCCAAAATTTTCAATTAATCAAGGTAGTCACGAAGTCTTTTTGAACGACTGGGGTGACGAAGTTTACGCAGTGCCTTTGCCTCTATCTGTCTGATACGCTCACGGGTGATATTGAACACTTTTCCAACCTCTTCAAGTGTTCTTGTTCTTCCGTCTTCAAGACCGAATCTGAGCTTTAGTACATGCTCTTCTCTGGGCGTGAGTGTATGGAGCACCTCGCAAAGCTGCTCTCTCAAAAGTGTATATGATGCCGCTTCTGCAGGTGCGGGAGCATCTTCATCAGGAATAAAATCTCCAAGATGGCTATCCTCTTCTTCACCGATAGGTGTTTCAAGGCTTACAGGCTCCTGTGCAAGCTTCATTATATCTCTTACTTTTTCTACGCTCATGTTCATTTTTGCAGCAATTTCTTCAGTCGAAGCCTCATGGCCAAGCTCTTGAAGAAGCTGTCTTGATACTCTGAGCACCTTATTTATTGTTTCAACCATATGGACAGGAATTCTTATTGTTCTTGCCTGGTCTGCTATTGCCCTTGTTATTGCCTGTCTTATCCACCAGGTTGCATAGGTCGAAAACTTATAGCCCTTTGTATAGTCAAACTTTTCAACCGCTTTCATAAGACCCAGGTTTCCTTCCTGAATAAGATCAAGGAAGAACATTCCTCTGCCCACATATCTTTTTGCAATACTTACTACAAGTCTAAGGTTACTTTCAACAAGCTTCTGCTTTGCACTTTCATCCCCATTTGCCATTTTTTCTGCAAGTGCCAGCTCTTCCTCAGTACTAAGCAAGTCAACCTTACCTATTTCTTTAAGATACATCTTAACCGGGTCATCTATGATAAGTCCGTCCTGACCAAGAACCATTTCTCCGTCTTCGTCACTTTCATAGCCGTCCATTGCATCAACATTCGCAAGTCCTGCTTCAAGGTCACTGAAATTATCATCTGTATATCCTGTTACTTCGATGCCAAGGTTTTCTATTGTTTCCATGAGCTTTTCCATGTTTTCAACGTCAAGCTCTTCTTCATCAAGTACTTCCAGAATCTCCTCGTTTGTAAGTGTTCCCTTTGCTTTACCCTTTTCCAAAAGCTCCTGAATGTCATTTTTCTTCTTAGGAAGCTGCTGCTCGGGCACAACGTCCTGACCTGCTTCTTTCTTGGAAGAACGAGTTCTTTTCTTTTTTTCAGGTGCCGGCTGTTGCTCAGCTTCTTCTGCAGCAGCTTGTTGTGCTATAGTTTCCTCTGCTACAGTTTCCTCTGCTACAGTTTCCTCTGCTTTCACAACAGTTTCTTCAACGTTTTCTACAGCTTGTTTTTTTCTTGCCATATTTACAATCCTTTCTGCCGACACACTCGGCATACATTATTTTTCATCAATTATTTTTCCGACACCCTTATCTTTTTTTGCCTTTGCAATAATATCAATAAGGTCATCATTGGAATTAATGTCTTTTCTCAAGATATTTAGACGATTTTTTTCTTTTTTCAATGCCGCTATCTGCTCATTAAGTGCCTTACTGCCGTTTGATGTAAGCTCCTGACGTCGAAACTTCATATCGAATATACGTGAAATCTCCTGTGGAGAAAATGTTTCGTTAAGGCTTACAAGATCTGTGATATTTTCTTTATACAAATCCGTTATTGCAACAAATACTCGCTTGCTGAAATCTGTCACAAAGTCCTCTGCCGTTATGGAATCACACCTTGCATATTCTTCAGGAAACATCATCAATATCCCGATAATTCTTTCCTCTATTTCCACAGCCATGGGACACGACACTGCCTGAGGATTTATTCTGTCATTAAAATGCAATGTCTTTTTCTCACGTCTTCACGTCTTGCAGTATTTTCCTGCCTTTGTGCTTTCTTCTTACCTTTGGCAATTCTTGCGTTTATGCTGTCGGTCTTTATCTGTGTTAGCTGTGAAAGTCTTTGAACATACACATCCCTTTTGACTTCTGAATATATTGTCGAAATAACGTCACAGCACTCATCTACAGCTCTTAGTTTTTCATCGGGATTTGACAGATTATATTTTGAAAGGATTCCGTTGAGCTTAAAATCTATCTGTCCCACAGAACCGCTTAACAGCTTTTTAAAGCTCTGTGCACCAAACTTTTTTATATACTCGTCAGGGTCCTTAGCTCCGTCTATTTTAATAATTTTGGTTTCTACTCCAACCTCGTTAAGCAATGTCATTGCCTTATCCGCCGCTTTTTTTCCTGCTTCGTCGCTATCATATGCAAGATATGCTCTTTTTGCATATCTTGAAACGACCCTTGCATGCTCAGGTGTAATCGCAGTACCAAGCGTTGCCACAGCATTTGAAAAGCCTGCCTGATGCATTGATATAACATCCATATATCCTTCACACAGAATTATTTCCCCCTGTGAAACAAGACTGCTTTCGATATTTCCCAAGAGCACGTTCTTTGCGTAATTCAATGCAAAAAGGCTCTTTCCTTTACTGAACACCACCGTATCCGATGAGTTGAGATACTTAGGCTTTGAATCATCCATAACACGTCCGCCAAAAGCAATTACATTTCCCGAAGTATCAATTATCGGGAACATTACTCTATTTCTGAACATATCAAAGGGTTTACCTGTTTTTTGGGATATTCCGCACAGAAAATTTTCCTTTATCTCGTCCTTTGTATATCCAAGTGCCGTAAGCTTATTATAAAGGTCATAAAAATCGTTTTTTGCATAGCCAATGCCAAATCTTGTGATTGTGGATTTTGAAAGTTTACGTGAATTAAGATAATTTCTTGCTTCTTCTCCATCTCCTGACACAAGATTTTCATAAAATATTCTTGCCGCCGCCTTATTCATAGAAAAGGCTCTCTCTCGTGACAGCTTCGGCTTTTGGGTGTTTGCATATCTTCTTTCATCTGAAGGTACCGTCATTGCACATCTGTCAGCAAGGAAATTTACTGCATCCCTATAGTCAAGGTTTTCAATTTGCATTACAAAGGTTATCACATCACCGCCTGCTGAACAGCCAAAGCAATGGTAATTATCCTCAAAAACCGTAAACGACGGAGTTTTTTCACTATGAAACGGGCATCTGCCCACCAAATTACGTCCTGCACGCTTAAGCTCCACGTAGCGTCCTACAACGTCCTGAATAGGAGAACGCATTTTAAGCTCTTGTATAAATCCCTGCGGATATGCCATGCGTTCACCTCCCAACAATGCTCACATCTACAGTATTGCCCACTTTTTTGGAACAAACAAATTTTCAAAGGTCTGCACCGCAAACCTGTCAGTCATACATCCTAAATAATCACACACTGTTCTCTCAAGGCTTGTATTATAATCAAGATTTTTTCTATACTCAAAAGGTATTTTTTCAGAATTTTTACAGAAATAATCATACATTCTGTCTATCATATCGCACGCTTTTGATTCCTCGCTTTTTGCAACGGGATTGAAGTATACATTATCAAACAAAAACTGTCTTAGGGACATTGTACTTTCGTATATATCCGCTTCCATTTCCACCTT
>JAGBCG010000067.1 GCA_017938055.1 Clostridia bacterium | reverse complement strand
GGTTTACTCAGGCATCAGAGAAGTACTTGTGTTCCCATTTGTGTTATATGCTTTTTTCTATGCTGTTGGCGTGATAGTTATGGCGGTGTAATATGGCGTTGAACACTTTTGAAAAGGACAACATCCGTTTTATGAAAGCAGCAATTTTGCGTGCAAAAACTGCAGCAAAGCACGGCGAAACTCCCGTAGGCTGCGTTATTGTCAAAGACGGACAAATTATCAGCAGTGGTCGCAACAAGCGTGAAAACGGAAAAAATGCCCTGTATCATGCCGAAATACAAGCTATTGACAAGGCTTGCAAAAAGCTTGGTGGCTGGAGATTGCACGAATGTGATTTATATGTTACTCTTGAGCCATGTGCTATGTGTGCAGGAGCAATAATTAACGCAAGAATCAAAAATGTATATTTCGGTGCAAGCGATACAAAAGCCGGCTCATTCGGCAGTGTAATAAATCTTGCCGACTTACCCTACAATCACAAGCCGGTCATACATTCGGGATTACTGAGTGAGGAATGTTCTTATTTGCTGAGTGATTTTTTCAAGCAGTTAAGATGCCACAAACAGATGAATAAATCATCTTCTGAAATTAAAGCGTTACCAGAACAGTAATATACATTTTTTCACCGCACATATGTCACATTTAAAACACATGAACAAACATATCTATACTGCTTCTAAAACTTGAATTCTCTGCATATATTTCAGTAAAAATATAAAAAATGCGGAGGCGGCTAATATGTTTGTATTTTCCTTTAAAGCATCAAGTGTAAAAATTATGTGCATACTGTGTGCATGTCTGATTGTGGGAGCTTTGGTTATTGCTCTCATGCCTGAAGCAGGATATGCCGTGAATGTCAACAAGGTATCGGCTCATTCAGATTTGAGTAAGATTTCTGTCAAAAATGACTCAGGAAGAATACAATACCTTGAAAGTCTTGGTTTTTCAATTCGCGACGGTTCTTGTGTTACTTCATCTGCTCTTATTCCAAAAACCTTTGATGCTGCAACAGAACAGTACAACAAGCTTCAAAAGCAGCAAGGCTTTGACTTAGAGAAATACAAAGATAAAAAAGTAACAAGCTACACTTATCAGGTCACTACCATGCCCGATGGCACCTCTGTTGACGACAAAAATGTACTTGCCACACTTATTATCTACAAAAACAAGGTTATTGCCGCAGACCTCTGCTGCGAGAAAACAGGCACTGTTTCCGGAATTATTACCGCTGCCTGAAAATAAAATATAATAAAATAAAAGGATAGAAAAATATGCTAAGCACTATACAAAACTGGGATTTATCTGTAGTAAGATTTATAAGAGAACACATTGCGTGTCCTTTTTTAGATTTTTTAATGCCACTTATCACCTACATAGGCGAAAAAGGAATACTTTGTCTATCTCTTGCTTTTTTATTTATTCTTATAAACAAAGGCAAGTCAAGAAAAACGGGAATCATTATGCTTATTGCAATTTCTCTTGGATTTGTTTTGGGTAATCTCACTCTAAAGCCGCTTATTATGCGTCAAAGACCTTGCTGGATTGATGGTGTTAAGCTTTTAATTGAAAATCCCCATGACTATTCTTTTCCGTCGGGACATTCCCTTGCCTGCTTTGAAGCGGCAATGCCTATTTTCATGTGTCTGAGCAAAAAATGGGGTATTGTTGCAATTTCAGTTGCCTTGCTTGTTGCTTTTTCACGTGTGTATTTATATGTTCACTTTCCAACCGATATTATTGTAGGCTCACTTTTAGGAATTTTGTTTGCAATACTCGCAAAATTAATTGTTGACTACATCGAAAAGAAAAAAAATATCACAATATAAAACTTATGCCGAAGTTTTTCTTCGGCATTTTTTATGTACAAAAAAAGAACTGCCGATTAAAGCAGTTCTAATTTTTTATAATATTCAATTACTTAATAACCTTAATCCAACCCTCAGGTGCAGGAATTCTTCCCATCTGAATACCTGTAAGAGTATCATAAAGCTTCTTTGTTACCTCACCCATTGCAGTCATACCGCTTGGAAGACAGATTTCTTTACCATGGTCATAAATCTTTCCAACAGGTGAAATAACAGCTGCTGTTCCACAAAGACCACATTCTGCAAAGTCACAAAGTTCTTCCTTATATACTTCTCTTTCCTCAGTTTCAAGTCCAAGATATTCCTTTGCAACGTAAAGCAAAGAACGTCTTGTAATTGAAGGAAGAATACTGTCTGACTTTGGTGTTACTACCTTATTATCCTTTGTTACAAAGATAAAGTTTGCTCCACCTGTCTCTTCAACCTTTGTTCTTGTTGCTGAATCAAGGTACATATTTTCATCAAAACCGTTATGATGTGCTGTAACTATTGCATGAAGACTCATGGCATAGTTAAGACCCGCCTTAATGTGTCCTGTTCCGTGGGGTGCTGCTCTGTCAAAATCACACACGTTAAGAGTAAGAGGCTTTACTCCACCCTTGAAGTAAGGACCAACGGGTGTTGCAAACACTCTGAACTGATATTCGTTTGCAGGCTTAACACCTATTACAGGGTCACTTCCAAACATATAGGGACGAAGATAAAGTGTCGCACCTGAGCCATATGGCGGCACATAATCAGCGTTTGCTTCAACTGTCTTTACAACCGCATCAATAAATCTTTCCTTTGGGAAAGCAGGCATTTCAAGGCGTTTTGCCGAATCAATCATTCTATCTGCATTAAGGTCGGGACGGAAAACTACTATATGACCATCCTCTGTTGTGTATGCCTTAAGTCCCTCAAACACAGTTTGTGCATACTGAAGAACTCCTGCACATTCACTGATAGTAATCATATCGTCCTTTGTAAGACAGCCCTCATCCCATGTGCTGTTTTTATAGTTTGAAACATATCTCCACTCAGTTTTTACATAACCAAAGCCGAGGTTTGCCCAATCAAAATTTACTGACATTTTTATACTTCCTTCCTGAAGTTAAATTTTACGGTAGATATTATATCACAACAAATATATATTTTCAATAGATATTTTGATTTTTTTGTGTCAACAGAAAAAAATTTGGCATAATATAAATTAAAACTGTAAAGGCGGTGTTTTTATGACAAACAACATTACATCATTTTTATCAGACAACTTAGGACTTGTGCTTATTATACTCATTATACTTATTTTTCTACTGTAGCCTTACTTATAAGCTTCTGTAAGTTTAGACATCCAATACTTCAAGATCAGTGGCATATCGTAGTGATAAAATTCACCATTTCATATGCCCTGTTCTTTTTTTATATTAAAACTAACACCAGCTAATTTATACAAGCATGGGAACATTTGGAATATGAGCTATATTTCACATTTTCATGCTGTAGTATACTAGAAAATATAATATTTCCATGTAAAATATTTCTTATATTTACTTTCTTTTCCTCTATGCTCAATATTATACATAAAAGGAAAGCTTTGTTCGTTGAAAGTGCCTGTGGAATATAGTACAATAATTGGCGAAAGGAGGAGATTTTAATGAAAAAGCAAATTGCTCTCATTATTATTTCAATGCTGGCAGTAATGCCAGTGGGTGCCAAAACCACAAATAACACAAATTCCTGCACCCAAGCAGTTAACCACACCTTTTGCTGTGAACAGTGTAATTACAATCATAATTTTTCTGATAACTGTTACTCTGATTTATGGCATATTCCCCCTGAAGAAAGCTTTTGTCATGAGCCTTTTTTCAACTTTAATTCTTGCTGGTGTACAGAAAATCCATTCTTACCTGTCTGTCCCAATGAACCTATAATCCCCGAAGAACCTTTCTGTCCCGACGATTCTATTGATCCTGACGAGCCAGTTGTTCCCGATAAGCCTGTTGTTCCTGATGTGCCTGTTGTTCCCGACGAGCCTATCGTTCCTGACGAGCCTGTCGTTCCTGACGAGCCTGTCGTTCCCGACGAGCCTATCGTTCCTGACGAGCCTGTTGTTCCCGACAAGCCTATCGTTCCCGACGAGCCTGTTGTTCCTGAAATTCCTGAAGAAGACAATAACAGTTCAAGCTCACCTGTGAACAGCGAAATAGCAGTTCTTTTTGAGCTTGTTAACAATCAGCGTCTGAAAAGTGGCATTGCAGCTCTTACATACGACGAAGACCTCGAAAAATGTGCATCTGTTCGTTCAAAGGAGATACAGTCATTATTCTCACACACACGACCTAATGGTACAAGATGTTTTACAGTTCTTGACGAATATGGATACAAATATTCAACCGCAGGTGAAAACATTGCATATGGTCAGGACAGTGCCAACGAAGTTTTTGAAGCATGGATGAACTCACAAGGACACCGTGAGAACATTTTAAATCCATCTTATACAAGAATCGGAATGGCTAAATACGGAACCAGTACTCTATACTGGGCACAGATGTTTGCAAGCAAATAACCCTATTATCACAAAAACCTCCTGCATAGTCTGCAGGAGGCAATTTTTTAATACTTGCTGTTATAGAACTTATATGCGTTTGTAAGATCGTCAACGCCATCTATAAGTCTTTGCTTCATTTCAGTTGTTGTCATTTCCCATGGTGCCATCATAAAGCCCTTAAGACGTTCGGGAGCAACTATTTCGGAACATTTCTCAACTGTGATCTTCATGTTATCTTCACAGTACTCAACAATTCTATTACAGTTGGAACCAGTAGGAAGCTGATCATAGCCATGTTCTTCAAGTGCTGTGTAGCCTCTCATTGAATCTACCCAGAAACCACTTGTATGTTCCCAGTTACCGTAATACCAGTTACTGCAAAGAGCTTCCTTAGGCATATGTTTAAGAAAATCTTCTTCACTTCTACGTGTGTGCCATACATAGTCTGCCCAGATCCAAGGCCTTGCACCCTTTTCTTCAACTGCTTTAAACAGATAGTTAATATCATGCCACAGCAAGTCATGGTTTCTTATTACGCAGATAGCCATTTCTGTCTGTGTGGAAAGACATTCCTCATCCAAACCTAAATGGAAAAGTTCAGGATTTGAGAAAAGCTCGCTAACTTCATCAATTATATCCTTGCAGAATGTATAATAATAAGGTGTTGAAAGCATTCTTGAATATATACCCATCCACTTATCATGTGCCGCAGAGAAGTTGAGCTTTGGATAAACCTTAAAGCCCATTGAGCGAAGTCTTGAGATTTCGTCAGCAAGACGCTTTTTAGACCATGCTCCCGGAACTACTATCTCAGGATGAGATTCATACTGCAAACCTTCACCAAGGTCGATAAGTATTGTATTACAGCAACCGTCAGCTTTAAGCTTATTGGAAACTTCTGCCCATACAGGCTGTTCAAATACCAACGGCTCTTTATTAACGCAATATCCGCCATCTCCTGGTTCATAGTCACCCCACATACACTGTCCAAGGTGAACAAGATAAGACCAAATCATTTCTTTTGCCATTGTTCTTTACTCTCCTTTTATGTTATTTTTTGAGCAAGGACATTATAACACATAACTTTTTAAAATGCAATAGAAATTTTATTTTTTTGTTATATTTAGCGAAAACTTTTGTGAAATTCGAGATTCTCTGTAAAATATTCTTTATACTTTTCAGACACACAAATTATTTCCTCTATCGCATCAAAAACGGCAGATGTTTTAGACGCCGTACGTTTTTAGTCGATATGCAAACTGCGTTTGCTCGATATTTTTTCTTTCGTAAAATCGATATGTTTTCGCTTTGCTCAAACTCGATATGATATAAATCTCGTCGCGTTAGCGACACATCGAGTCTGCTAGACATATCGAAAATCTCGTAAGAGATTTATATCGATGAAAAGGCGACTTGTCGAAACAAGT
>JAGBCG010000066.1 GCA_017938055.1 Clostridia bacterium | reverse complement strand
TCTCGGAATAATAAGGATTTTATCCTTTACCTTTTCCTGCACTTTTGCAAGTCTTGAAATATAGTCAAGCACCGAATCTTCATGGTCAGCAGAACACGGACCTATAACAAGCAACAGTCTGTCAGACTCACCTGTAAAAACCTTTTCAACATCTTTGTCAAATATTTTTTTCTTTTCTTCGTATTCTGCTTTTAAAGGATACTGTGCTTTAATATCCATCGGAATAGGAAGCTTTCTTACAAAATTCATTCTCATTTCTATTATCCCCTGTCTTTCAGACGTCTGTTTATGAGAAAAAACAGCATCACCGATTTAGTTCTTATGCCTCAGCGATTACTTCTACTTCGCAAAGTACATTTTTAGGCAATGTTTTTGCCGCAACACATGAACGTGCAGGCTTTGAGGTAAAATATTTGCCATATACTTCGTTAAATGCCGCAAAATCACCCATGTCACTGAGAAAACAGGTTGTTTTTACAGCCTTGTCAATAGACGTACCCGCCGCTTTCAACACCTCACACAAATTTTTGCATACTTGCTCTGTCTGTTCGGTGATACCGCCATCAACAACAGCGTTTGTGTCAGGATTTATTGCTATCTGTCCAGATGTTAAGACAAATCCGCCTGTCTTTACTGCCTGAGTATAAGGACCAAGTGCCTGTGGTGCGTTGGGTGTATAAATCTTTTCCATATAAATATCCTCCGTTATTCTACCATCTTAAAGCCGTTGTCTTTGAGTGTTTCTACAATTTGAGCTATATGCTCATAGTTCTTTGTTTCAAGCTCAAGACGCAAAAAGCATCCGTTAATATCCTTGGTTTCGCTTGCTCTTTCGTGGTGTACACTTGTTACATTACCGCCACACGAAGCAATAATACGTGAAACAGTTTCAAGCTGTCCCGGCTTGTCCATAAGCTCTATGCAAAGACTGCAAAGACGTCCTGACTTCATAAGACCTCTCTTGATAACTCTTGAAAGAATAGTTACGTCAATATTACCGCCTGAAACCACACAAACAACCTTTTTGTTCTTAACAGGAATTTTGTTGAACATTACCGCCGCAACTGAAACAGCACCCGCACCCTCGGCAATCATTTTCTGCTGCTCAATAAGTGCAAGAATTGCAGATGAAATTTCATCCTCGCTTACAGTGACAATTTCATCAACATATTCAGATACAATTTTAAAGGTATTCTCACCCGGTTGCTTTACCGCAATACCGTCAGCAATAGTGGATACACTGTCAAGGCGTTCGATTTTCCCGTTTTTCACGGAATTGTACATACTTGGTGCACCCTGAGCCTGAACACCATAAATTTTTATGTCGGGCTTTAATGTTTTTGCAGCAAAGGCAACACCACTGATAAGTCCGCCGCCACCTACAGGAACAACTATGGCATCAACATCACTAAGCTCATTTAAAATTTCAAGGCCGATAGTACCCTGTCCCGCAATAACGTCTATGTTATCAAAGGGGTGTACAAAGGTATATCCCTCTTTGTCCCTTAGCTCTATTGCCTTGTTGTAAGCATCGTCATACACGCCGGGTACCATACACACCTCAGCTCCATACGCCTTTGTTGCCTCAACCTTGGAGATAGGAGCACCATCCGGAAGACATATAAGGCTCTTGATTCCGTATTTTGTTGCAGCAAGAGCAACGCCCTGTGCATGATTTCCGGCAGAGCAAGCAATAACACCATGGCTCTTTTCTTCATCTGTAAGCTGGGAAATCATATATCCCGAGCCTCTGAGCTTGAAGGAACCTGTAAACTGCAGATTTTCAGGCTTCAGGTACAACTCACAGTCAGTGTTGATTTTGTCGGCTCTTACAAGCTCCGTGTGTCTGATAACATCCTTCAATACAAAGGATGCGTGATAAATTTTGTCAAGTGTAAGCATATTTATCCTCGTTTTCTTGAAATTATGAATCATCTGTTATATTATACGACAATAAAATGAACGATAGGTTTACAATTTGTAATTTAGTTTTATTTCTTGTTAAAATTACAGTTACATTTCATGCAAAATTCGGGTAATTTTCAAAATCCATTAAAAAATAGCTGCTTTCATAAACTTAACCTTTCTCCAGTCCAACCCTGTCAAACGTTTGGCTGTGAAAAAGGAGCTGAAAGGACGGACAAAAAAATTTGAAAAAAATCAAAAAAACCCTTGACAAACACAAATCGTTGTGTTATACTACTTTAGCAATCGTCGCTGACGGGGTGTTTTTTAGGGTGTCACGGTCGCAAGACGGCTGTACTCAGGCTGATACAATCCCCCGAAAGAATACAGGGGAATAGCTCAGTTGGTAGAGCAGCGGTCTCCAAAACCGCGTGCCGTGGGTTCAAGTCCTACTTCCCCTGCCACTTACT
>JAGBCG010000065.1 GCA_017938055.1 Clostridia bacterium | reverse complement strand
TATGCAAAAGCCGGCGGTTATATCGACTGGTACTGTGAAGAAGATTACTATCTGTGGCTGAGAATGATGCAAAACGGTGCGGTTTTTGCAAACACCGGGGATGTACTTGTAAATGTACGTGTGGGCAAAGAAATGTACAAACGCCGCGGCGGTATGAAGTATTTTAAGAGTGAAGCAAAATTGCAAAAATTTATGCTTGACAACAAGATAATAGGCTTTGGCATATATTTTGTAAATGTGGCAAAAAGACTTGTTGTTCAGGTTTTGCTTCCCAACAGCATAAGAGGCTGGGTCTTTAAAAAGTTCGCAAGAAATAAGGTGTAAAAATGTCGGAGAAAAAGTATAAGGTTGGCTACACAACAGGTGTTTTCGATATGTTTCATATAGGGCACTTAAATATTCTTAAAAGAGCAAAAGAGCAGTGTGAATACTTAATAGTGGGTGTGACTACCGACAGTCTTTCTCTTGAAAGAAAAAACAAGCTTCCCATAATCTGTGAAAAAGACCGCATGGAAATAGTTGAAGCCATAAAGTATGTTGATAAGGTTGTTCCGCAAAACGATATGGATAAGCTCTCGGCTGTGAAACAGTACGGCATAGATGCTGTGTTCGTTGGCTCTGATTGGAAAGGAACGCCTTCATGGAACGAGTATGAAAAGCAGTTTGCACTTGAAGGGTGCAGTGTTGTTTACCTTGACCATACTGACGGAATTTCGTCAACTATTCTTAGAGAGAGATTGAATATGTAAATATTGTATGAAAGAGTGTGAATGATTTGAGCAGTCAATCTGTACGTGAAGTTCAGGACAAAATTCTTGAAACCATGAAATATATAGACTCTCTGTGCCGCAAGCACGGTATTGTGTACTACATAATGGGCGGAACGGCTCTGGGTGCTGTCCGTCACGGCGGCTTTATCCCATGGGATGACGATTTGGATATTTTTATGACGCCTTGCGAATACGAAAAATTCAAGGCTGTTTTTGAAAAAGAAAACAGCGAAAAGTTCATTCTTCAGGAGTGGCGTACAACTCCGAATTATCTTGAATATGCCAAGGTTAGAATGAACGGAACCACCTTTATCGAGGAGCATTTCAAGGACAGAAAGGATATGCACCACGGAATATATGTGGATATTATGATTCTGCATAAAGTTCCGATGTCTAAGTTTGTTCACAAGCAGGTGTATTACTACTCCAAGTTTGTAACGCTTTACGGACTGTCACAGCGTAACTGGAAGCCTAAAACAAAGGCACAGGCGCTTGTTCTGGGAAGTTTAAAGCTTCTTCCCTGTAAGCTTATGGCAAAAATCTGCTACAAGAAAATATACAAGTATGACGGCATGACCGACAACTTTAAATACTGTTATTGGATAACACCCGCAAAATTCAGAAACGGCTTGTTTGACAAAGAGTTTTTTGAATCACCCGTTGATGTTACTTTTGAGGATACAGTTCTTTTAGGTTCTGAAAAAATCAAGGAATACCTTGAATACAGATACGGCGACTATATGAAGCTGCCGAGCAAAGAACAGCAGAAGGCGGCAGTTCACGCCATGATTTTTGATACAGAAAAAGACTACAAAGATTATTTTGAGGAGATACAATAATGAGCAATGTTCAGGTATTGGTTGCTTGTATGCACCAAGATGATGATTCACTGTATAAGGAAATGAATCTTCAAACTGATGTTGTGCTTGCCAATCAATGTGATGAATGTTCATACAGAACTTATATACAACAAGACGGAAATAAGGTGGAGCTTGTTTCTTCGGCAGACAGAGGAGTTGGAAAAAACCGCAACAAAGCTCTGATGTATGCAAGCGGAAAATTTCTTATGTGCTCAGACCAAGATATGATATATGCTGACGGTTATGACAAGATAGTAGAAGATGCTTTTGAAAAATGTCCCAAAGCAGATGTAATTGCTTTTAATCTTGAATATATGAATCGTTTTACTCCTCCAAGTAAGGAAGTGAGTAAGTTTAAAAGAATTCATTTATGGAATTGCATGAGATATGGCACAGCACGAATAGCAATCCGCAAAAGTGCGGTGGATAAATACTGTCTATCTTTTTCTACGCTTTACGGAGGCGGTGCAAGATTTGGTTCGGGTGAGGATTCTTTATTTATAAGAGAAGTTTTTCGAAAAAAGCTGAAAATGTATGCTTCTCCTACGGTTATTGCCAAGGTAAAGCAGGAAGAATCGTCATGGTTCAAGGGTTATAACGACAAGTATTTTATTGATAAAGGTGTTTTGATTGCAAATGCTTTTCCGTTGATGAAGTACGTTTTTGCGTTGTATTTTGCATATGGATTGAGAAATACATCGGAAGAATATAGTTTTTATAAAATATATCGGCTGATATTAAAGGGAATAAAAGATTTTGGCAGAATATAAAGGAGATATATTATGCAGAAGTTGATTGTTACCGCAGATGATTACGGCATGTGCGAAGCTGTGGATAAAGCTATTGATGCGGGAATAGAAAACGGATTTATTACAACGACAAATGTTATGCTCAATATGGAAACATTGCATAATGCCAAAACATTGAGAGAACGGTATCCGCATATATCCATAGGTGTCCATTGGAATGTAACTACGGGAAAGCCTGTAAGTAAGCCTTCAGATATCCCGTCACTTGTGGATGAAAACGGAGTTTTCTGGTCAGTTCCCGTTTTCAAAAAGAAATACAGCAAAGGGCTTATTGTTCCGTCCGAACTTGAAAGAGAATTGGATGCTCAATACGAAATGTTTGAAAAAACTTGTGGTAAGGCGGATTATTGGAATACCCATGAAAACTCATCTTTACACATAAAAGCTTTTAAGGTTTTTGAAAAAGTTGCAAAAAAGCACGAAATAAAAGCTACCAGAAATTTTGAGAGGGTTTATTACGATAAGATAGGACTTGGTTTTAAAAGAGAATTGCGTGAGTTTCTGGTAAAGTATTTTTTTATGTTTTGGTTTAAAAAAATCAGACACTCCTTTATTATGCCATCGGCAAGAGTAATCAGCTTTGATAAATTGATCAAGACAGAAGGGCATGTCTTGCTTGATGCTTTGAAGAAAAATGGAAGGGATTATATAGAAGTGGTTTTTCACCCAGCAACTGTAGCTGATTACTGTTTTTTTGGAAATATATCGACGAAACGGGTAAAGGAATACGAATTTGTATCCTCTAAAAGTGTATACGATGAATATGTTTCAAATGGTTTTGAATTTGTTAATTATGGGGATATTTCGTGAAAGCTACCTCACATATATTTTGATTATTAAAGGTTTATTGAAAAAATGCTTGAGTAATAGGAGTTTGTATGCAATTTGATATTTTGTTCTTAGGCAGACTGTTCCCAAGGGAAGTGGAAGCTGAAATAAAAGCCAAAATGAAAACCGGCATGAGAGATGCAGGAAACGCACTGCAATGGAATATTATAGATGGTCTTGAGACTAACAATTGCGGACGTATTAAAATATTGAATTATTTGCCGGTTGACAGCTATCCAAAAGGATATACAGATATGACTATAGGTGGATTTACTTTTCAGCATACCGATAAATACCGTGCAGATGATTTGAATGTAAAATGCACAAATCTGACAGTCGTTAAGCAGATTTGTAATTTTAGACCATTTAAACGTGAAATAAAAAAATGGATAAACACCGATAACGGCATGAAAAAAGTGATCATGATATACACTGCGGATTCAATGCCTTTGGAATTGGTGAAATATGCAAAAAAAGGCTGTTCAAAAATTGAATCGTGCTGTATTATTGCGGATCTTCCTGAATTTGATTCTGCAAAAGAATTGCATGGAATAATGAAACTTTACAATGATTATAAAGTTCATAAGAGTGAATCGATGTACAATTATATCGACAAATTTGTTCTTCTTACAAAACAGATGGCGGACAAGCTGAACATCAAAGTTCCCTTCACCGTAGTGGAGGGAATTGCAACGAATACAGATGCTCCCGCAGACGAAACTCTTTCGGAACAGTTTAAAAATGACAAGTATATCCTATACACGGGAACTCTTAACTATTGTTTCGGAATAGGCGTTCTCGTAGATGCTTTTTCCATGATGCCGGACAGTGATGTCAAGCTTATTATCTGCGGTTTTGGTGAAGCAGAAGAACTGATTCGTGAAAAGCAGAAAACCGATGACAGAATTGTATTTTTGGGACGTGTTGACAGAAAACAGGTGCTTGCCCTTCAGCGTAATGCTACTGTACTTGTAAATCCAAGACAAAACAATGAGGAGTTTACTAAGTATAGTTTTCCGTCAAAGAATCTTGAATATTTGTCTGCAGGTGTTCCAGTGGTGGCATATAAGCTTGATGGTATCCCGGATGAATACGATGAGTATTTGTTTTATCCCGATAACGATGAAGTGGAGTCTCTGACGTTATTGCTTGAAAAGCTTTGCCGCATGGACAGTCAGATGCGTATGGAATTGGGACAAAAAGGCATGCATTTTGTTCAAAACAGGAAAAATGCTGAAAGCCAGACTAAAAAGATTCTTGATTTGTTGTACGAATAATTGGAGGAAACTAAATGAAGTTGAACACATCACTTGCACTTAAGCCTAAATTGTTTTTCTATATTTTGATAGGCATGGTGTGGTGTCAGACTATTCTTATGCAGTATCTCAGGGCAGTAATTATGCGTTTCCCCATTATTGGAACGGCACCTGACGAAGTATTGACTTTTTTATATATTGCAATAATACTTCTTTCAATAAGTGAAATTAAATTCCACATGGGCGATTTTATAGGCATTTTGTCAATGTTGTTGATATTCTTAATATCGCCCATTGTTTTTCCAGATACTTTCGTCTTTTGGAAAGAAGAATATACCAGATTTTTGCTGCAGGTATTCCCACTTTACATTATTGGTGTTAGTATAGGTAATCATAAAGATGATTGGGAGAATATACTTCATATTTTGTATATTCTTTCTGTTGTATCTATTATTGTACGTATTGTTTACTACTATACAAACGGTACTGAAATGTCGCAAATACAATCGTTATATGCAGGTGATATGGATGGTGCATATAATTTACTTCCACATTTGTGTTTGGTAATATATCATGTTATAAAGAAAGCAACCGTTTTCAACGTTTCTGTGCTTGCTGTAGGCTCTGTGTTCTTGATGTTTTTAGGAACAAGAGGTGCGGTGTTGATAGAGATTATATGCTTTGTCCTTGTGGTATTATTTTTTGCAAAATGGAAATACAAAGTATTGAAAATCGTACTTATTTCAACAGCTGTAATTGTGTTTTTGTACAGCCCGTTGTTAGAAAAAACAGTCCTGGAATTGTATAAGCTTGCAGATGGACTTGGACTTAGTGTTCGAATCTTTGATCACTTTTTAAATGGAGAACTTACTGATTCAACAGGACGCGATGTGATAGCAAATACATTATATGAGTTTTTGTCTGAAAATTCGTTGGGATATGGGCTTTATGCGGATCGTTTGCTGGCTGGTGGAGCATATGCACATAAGATTTATTTGGAACTGTGGATTCAGTTTGGCGTGATATTGGGAACAATTATTTTTGCATTTATTCTTATTGTACCCGTTCGGGCATTCTTTAAGACAAAAAATGACGATATTAAGGGACTTTTGATTGCATTATACTGCTCGGGCGTGCTTAAGTTGTTTTTATCCAGTTCGTATCTAAGAGAGGGTTTGTTCTTTATGCTACTTGGATTGTCAGTAAGTACCATTCGAATCAAAGAAAAATGCGAGAAATGAAAATGGATTTTTTTGAGGAGGATTATAAATAATGAAGATATGTACAGTTGTATGCAATTCTGTTTGGTTTGATCCAAGGGTTAACAAGCAGATTGCTTCGTATAGAAAAGAAAAGGATGTAGAACTTTTTTGTGTTGGAACAAAGTGTCGCCGGTATGATAAGGAAAAGATTGATGCAATGAAGTTACCTGTAACAATTGTGGAAACTCCTGGGAAATACAGTTCGTTCAAACGCATTAAAACACCTTTTGGGAAAATTAAAAGGGAGATAATCAAGAATGAATTGATAGAAAAAGCAATAGTTGCGTATAATCCGGATATTATTCATGCAAATGATTTAGACGCATTCATTCCTGCGATGAAAGCTGCAAAAAAACTTCATTGCAGAGTAATATACGACTCACATGAAATATATGTTGAAAATCATCATATTGCTGCCAACAAGTTGTACAGTAAGTTGTTGCGTATAGTTGAGGCAAGATTAGTGAAAAAATGTGATATGATGGTGAGCGTAAGCCATTCAGCAGCAGAGTATTTTGCAAAAACATATAACATAGAAAAACCAATGGTTGTTACTAATTGTGTTTCAAAATATCAAAACAACCTTAGTGATAAAACAGAGGGAGTATTTGAAGTGCTTAATCACGGGCAGTTCATGGTGGCGAGAGGTTATGATTTGATGGCATATTCTTGTGATTTGTTTAAGGATTATCCCGACATCAAGCTTTCAATTCGTGGACTGGGTGCATATGAAAAGAACATTAGAGAAATCGTGGAAAAATCTGAGAATAAAGAAAACTTCATTATTTATCC
>JAGBCG010000064.1 GCA_017938055.1 Clostridia bacterium | reverse complement strand
TTTGCTTCACGTCTTGTAAGTCCCAAAACATCAAGAGCATTCTCAAGGAATTTTGTTGTATCTTCGCCCTTTACACAGAAGCCCTTTGAAAAGTCATACTGTGTATAGGTTTTGCCCTCCCAGTAAAGATAATTGTAGATCTGTCCTTTCTCATCGGTAAGTGTGCCATCGGGAGAAGCAGTAACCTTCCAGCCGTTGTTGTATGCGGGATAGGTACAGGTAAGCTGACCGTTAAGCGTCAATTTAACAGACACGTCTGTTGTTTCTTCGGGATAGAGATAAATTACGGGCTTATAATTCACTCCGGGTTCCGGCTCCCAATCGCTTGGCTCAACTGTGAGGAAATCAACCTCCACACGCTGATTTTCTTGGTCGTAGTAAATGTTTTCGTATGTACATATTATTTGATCGCCAACGCACCAATCATCTGACAATGTGCCGTTGAGCTTTATCTGATATGGCATAGGGATTACAGTTGCTGCGAAAAAGCAGTTAGAATAAATCTCTGTGATAACAATGTCGCTGAAAATATTGTGGTCATATTTTTCTGCGGTCTCTTTGTCAAGCCATTCTTCTGTATATTCAAGGTGATTAAGGTTATGCGACTTTTTCCAGTCAAAAGCTTTTATCTGCGGTGAAGAGGTCCACGGAACATTTCCGCGGTATTTTATTTCAACTGTATCGCCAACCTTGGCATCAATATCGGGAAGCTCGTCAGCAAAGAATTTAATATCAAGGCTGTCGTGCTCTTCCTCCTCGCCGTCTACGGGCTTAACATGTACCCAAGAGTCGTCTATACTGGTAATAACAGCACGAAATTGATGCTCAACCTTTTCGGATTCCTTCAGCCACAGTTGATCAATGTCCTGCCAACGCTCCTCACCAAAATAGATACTTGTATTTTCATACAGCCCGTCATCGGTTATTTTGTTCCAGTCTACAATCTTATAAGTCAGTGCAACATATTCCCGTGTGCCTCCGTCATCGTATGAAGCTTGAGGGATCGGTACGAACAGAGTTGCAAGTACTGCCACAATAATAACAATGGGTATCCATATTTTCTTCTTCATATACTTATACCTCACTCAATTATATCAACTATGTTTCCTCGAACATCAATTATAAAGGTATCGTCACCGCTTGTATTCTTGCCGGAGAGAGTTACTTTCCACAAGGCTTTTTCGGAATCAAATTCCACTTCGGGATCTTCATCTGCGGAATCGGCTTTATCTTTGGCAACCTGAATTGCTTCTCTTTCGGAAACATAGCCGTCTGCAACCTTTAAGGTTTCAAGTATCTGCATTGCTTCATCACCGTATTCAGACCACCAATGCTTGCCGCCTTCGTTGAGAATAGCGTAATCACCAAAGGTATCTTTGATAGAAATGAAGTCCCATACCTTGTTATTGTCGTAGGTTCCCATCCATGCATCATATTTACCAAGCTTTATTTCTTCCTGTTTGAGTCCTGTGCCGCAAACACCGAAGAAATCAAAATATGCAATACGGAGTTTGTTTTCCTTTTGTCCTGCAGGATAAATATTTACCGCAAATTCCTTTGTGTCAGGCTCATCAACTATATCGTACTCCCAACCTTCTTTAAGAGTAAGAGAAATATTTGCATAGCCTTTTTCGTAGTACACATCAGTTATCTTTTCGGTTGCATCTCTGCCGTCAATATACACAGTTACATCGTCTGCATCCTCTGCAAAACCAACTTCGGGTTCGATAAGGATGTGCCATTCTGCCATATCACAAGTTCCTATCTCGGGGACAATTGTGGTAATGTCAACCGTGATCCCATCAGCTCCGTTCGCTACACGCTCTACCTTGTGCCTTACAGATCCGCTTCCTTCTTCGAGAAGAACTATCAAAAGAATTTGGCTTTCAAAATATTCTTCGTCATATTTATCACAGG
>JAGBCG010000063.1 GCA_017938055.1 Clostridia bacterium | reverse complement strand
TACTAAATAACATATTTTATATGTAACAAGGCTGTGACCAAAGTCACAGCCGTTTTTTATTTATTATTCAATTCGTCGTGTGATTTTACAAACAAAGCAATAATATCAACTGCCGCCTCAATACCAACAGCATCACTGTTGAGAGAAAGGTGATAGTTCTCAGCATCACCCCAACGCTGATTTGTATAGTAATTATAATAATTTGCTCTTTTTTTATCCTTTTTTCTGAGTTCTTCTGCTGCTTTTTTAGGGTCGAGTCCGTAATACTGTGTAGCTCTTTTCACCTTATGCTCCTCGTCTGAGTAAATGAAAAAATTAAGTACATTTGGATACTCGTTCAGAACATAGTCAGAGCATCTGCCAACGATTACACAAGGACCCTCGTTTGCACACTTCTTAATTACCTCAGTCTGTGCAAGATACACCTTGTCTGCAAGAGGAAGTCCGTACAAACCCTCAGCAGAACCAAACATTGATAGTGAATACAAAAAGCTGTGTGTTGAAATTTGTTCTGCTTTTTCAAAAATAGCTTCTGAATATCCGCTTTCCTTTGCAGCCATTGTAATAATTTCATTGTCGTAGTAGGGAATACCCAGCTTTTCGGCAAGCTTTCTGGCAATAAATCTTCCGCCGCTTCCGTACTGTCGACTGATTGTAATTATAGAGTTCATACATATACCTCCTATAGTATTTGCTTGATTAACTATATTATATCACAATGTGGAAATCAAGTCAACAAATTTCTTGTGATAATCAAGACAGCAAGGAATTATTGATATTTTATAAATGCTGTAAAGCAAATTTTGTCTGTACCTTGACAGCACGCAGAAAAATCCCAAGCATCTGCATCTGAAGAGTCCACATTACTGCTTATTTCTAAAACATCACCAAGTCTTGCTTCATTTTTATAATTAATTTGCAGATAAAGACCTGCATCAGATGTTCTTTCATTATGATTAAAACAATCAAAAACAAAATCAGAGTAATAGGTATTATTGAGGTGGTTATTCATGTCAAGATTGGAATATTTCACATCGCGAACATCTGTTCTTAGCAGGGAAGCCTGATCCACGATTCTGCGGACATCTTCAATTTCAAACAAATCAGCTTCACTTGTGGGGATTTCACCTAAATCTGCAATAGCAGAAGGGCGGAGAATATGACGATTTTCGATATCCAGAAGCACCCACATAGAGCGTGCAACAGCAACGGTTTCGCCACCAACCTTTACAATAAAATCACGTGGATAAGTTGCACCGTGAATCTTTCTTGGATGAGTAATAATTTCAAGCTCATCATATATTTTTATATCCTTGATGATTTTTAAAGTCATTTTTGTAAGCACGAACGCAACATTCCTGCGTGCAAGATTAAAAAAGCTGAAAGGAGTGTCCAACAGCTCATCACCGGCAGCTTTTTGAAAGAGCTTTAATAAAGCAGATATTTTTACATTTCCATTAGGCTGAACATCAAAGCTCTCAATTCTTGATTTAATTTTCCAACTCATTTTAACACGCTTTCTTTTAAATAAATCTATTTCATTTATGTAATTACAACTTAAAATTCGGATATATGCATCTATGCATTATTCGCACAGTATATAACAAATTTCCAATAATCCTTTTTAAATCATTTTACTTATATACCCTGAATTGAGTAAAATTTTTATTTTATATAATTCGCTATATTGTAAATTGGCTTTCCGTTTTACAAACGTATTATACTCCCCACGTCATATAGCTGCTCATTGTTAAGGCAAATTATGTCAACACCATGCATTTTACAAAAATCCGTGATTTGCATACAATCAGGATGAAGCTTTATATTGCCATTAAATGCAAGCAGCTTTTCTTCAAGCAAACCCGAACACCCGCCAATAAATCCATAATCGTAACCATCAAGCTTTACAAAGCCTTTGGATATCTTTAATACATCTATCCCGTGTTTTGTACATTCGCTTGCTATGGACTCATCCTCTGTAATAATTGCGTTATCTGAAACAACGCAAACCGAGCATTTTGCATATCCTTGATTTACGTGTATAATAGTAAGTCCCATGTTTTCTGCATATTCAAGCTCTTGCTTTGAAGCATATTTTGTATTACAGATAATTCTATCTCCAACAACCGCACAGTTTAATGCAACATTATCGGGATATTCAAGAACTCTTTTGGCTTCATGTCCCCTGCTTATAGCTGTTGTATTAAAATTTGTGAACATATTGTTAATATCATCATAAACGAACAGTTGTTCTTTAATTTTCATCATTGACATATCAGGATGTGCACTTACAGGCTTTTCAAGACATGATATACACGGCATCTCGATTAAAGAATAACCGAGATTTTTAAGCTTGTCCTTGCTTTCATTGCTCATTCTGCGGTCAATTACAAGTGTTTTAGTCATTTTGTGCACTTTTTGCAAATATTCTTAAACATTCAGTAAGACTTCTGACAGGCAGAATAGTTGCTTTTCCTTTTATTTGTTCAAGCTTTGATTTAGAGCGTTCATAGTTTCTCATTGGTATCACAATAGTAGTAAATCCAAGTCGTACCGCCTCTCTCACTCTCTGCTCTATATTTCCAACAGCACGGCACTCCCCTGCAAGTCCTACCTCGCCTATTGCTATAAGCTTGTCATCAACAACCAGGTCACGCAGTCCCGAAATAATTGCAATACATGCCGCAAGGTCACTCGACGGCTCATCAATTCTCAAGCCCCCAACAATATTCACAAACACATCGCTTGTGTACAAATTCAGTCCCATTCTTTTTTCAAGTACAGCGGCAAGCAACGTTAATCTGTTAAAATCGAAGCCTGTTGCCACACGTTTTGGAACAGGAT
>JAGBCG010000062.1 GCA_017938055.1 Clostridia bacterium | reverse complement strand
TATATCCAAGGGTGCTGTTTCAAGAATGGCGGGACTTGAGCTTATTTGTAACGGCAAAAATATTATAAATTATCGTGCGGATGGTATTATCATCTCAACTCCCACAGGCTCTACAGCTTACTGTATGTCGGCAGGCGGACCGATTATTGACCCTGGACTTGATTGTATCTGTGCTGTTCCTGTCTGTCCCTATCTTTGTCTTAACAGTGGTGCGGTAGTATTTTCGGGTGACTCAACAATAGACGTAAAATTCAGTGCAGATAAGATAAACGAAGCTTTTTGTACAATAGATGGTAAAATAACAAAGAGCATATATGACGGGGATATTGTTCGTATTTCCAAGGCTGATTCAAGTGTTAAGCTTATAAGAGTCAAAGACATAGATTTTTATTCAAGACTCAACGACAAAATGAATCTTGCCAACAACGTATAATTGGAGAATGTTATGAAAATTCAAAGACAAAAGAAAATATTAGAGCTAATTACAAAGTACGAGATTGAAACACAGGACGAGCTTACTCAGCTTTTGAACAATAACGGCTTTAATGCCACTCAGGCAACTGTTTCACGTGATATAAAGGAGCTTCGCCTTGTTAAAATCAGTACAGGCACAGATGCAGGCTCTGCCGTAAAATACAAGTACGCAGAAAATAATTTAACCGGTGAGATTGACACTCGCCTTGGCGGAAGATTTAAAAATATTCTTTCAGATACTGTAATTGCAGTAAAATGTGCTTCGAATATCGTTGTTCTCAAAACCTATGCAGGCATGGCACAGGGTGCGGGTGCGGTTATAGATGCTCTTGATGTTCCAACTCTCATTGGCTCTGTTGCAGGTGATGATACTGTTATAATTGTCATGGCAACCGACAGTGATGCGGTTGATTTTCAAAAAAGCTTGCAAAAAGCATTAAATCATAATCGGAAGTGATAAAATATGCTTGATTCGATTCATATAGAAAACGTTGCACTTATAAAAAATCTTGATATTGAGCTGTCAAATGGTTTTTCTGCTTTTACGGGCGAAACGGGTGCCGGAAAAAGTATAATCATTGACTCTATTGGCTGTCTTTGCGGAAATAAGACACCTAAAGAGCTTATCAGAAAAGGCGAAGAACAGGCAGTTGTTGAGGGAATCTTTTCCTCGCTTGGTGAAAGTGCACTTCAAAGATGTGCTTCTCTTGGTGTTGGCCCTGATGAAGACGGCGTTCTTTATGTATCAAGAACTGTAAAAAACGACGGTAAAAGCATTGTAAAAATTAATGGAAAAACAGTACCTTTATCTTTGCTTCGAGAAATATCACCTTCTCTTATAAATATACATGGTCAGCACGATAACACCGAGCTTTTGAACAAGGACAGCCACAGAAAGTTACTTGATTGTTATGGTGAGCTATCGGCTGAGCTTGATGAGTATTTAAGAGCTTATAATAAGTACTGCAGTATAAAAAGACAGCTTGATGCTAAAAATTCAGACGAAGGTGAAAAATTAAGACGCATTGAGATGCTAAAATTTCAAATTAATGACATAAGCTCAATGAAGCTGAAAAGTGGCGAGGAAGAAAAGCTGACTGATGAGAAAAAGCGTCTTTTGAACATGGAGAAAATTGCAACTAATTCCAATATTGTTTGTGAATCCCTTACAGGTTCAGGAGCTACTGAGCTTATTGACAGGGCACTGGATGCTTTGCGTGCTCTTTCAAAAATCAGTGACGATTATGTTCAGTATGAGGATATACTTATTGAAGCAAAAAGCAAGCTTTGTGATGTAGCGGAAACGGTGTCCGATATGTGTGGTGATGATACAGCAAATCCAGCAGTTTTGCTTGACAGAATTGAATCAAGGCTTGATGAAATATCAAAAGCCAAGAGAAAATACGCTCCGGATATTGAGGGTATTTTGTCTTATCTTGAAAAAGCAAAACAGGAACTTGATGATATCGAAAACTTTGATAAAAAATCAGAGCAATTAAGAGAAGAATTATCAATAGCCGGCAAAGAGCTTAAAGCAAG
>JAGBCG010000061.1 GCA_017938055.1 Clostridia bacterium | reverse complement strand
TGACAGCCTTCCTCGATAGGTCTTGGGTCACGCATATACTTTTCGTTGTTTAAATTCATAAAGCCTTTGCTTGTAAAAAGATTTCCGTGCCTTGCATTACGGCTTGGCATTACGCAGTCAAAGAAGTCTACACCACGTCTTACTGCGTTGAGAATGTTACCGGGCGTTCCAACTCCCATAAGGTATCTTGGTTTATCCTCGGGCATGTGAGGCTCAACAACCTCAATAATGTGATACATTTCCTGTGCACTTTCTCCAACTGCAAGACCGCCTATAGCGTAACCTGCAAGCTTATCCTGAAACTCAGCTATTGCTTTCATGTGGTCAGCACGAAGATTGTCGTAGGTGCTTCCCTGATTTATGCCAAACAAGAGCTGATTTGGATTTACTGCATTTTCAGCGGCATTGTTTTTTGTCACCTCGTCAATACATATCTTAAGCCATCTTGTTGTTCTCTCACAGGAATTTTTGGCATAATTGAACTCAGCAGGATTTGCAACGCACTCATCAAACGCCATAGCAATGGTAGACCCGAGATTTGCTTGAATTTTCATGCTTTCCTTAGGACCCATGAAGATGCGTTTTCCGTCCATGTGAGAAGCGAACATAACGCCCTCCTCACTGATTTTTCTCAGCACAGCAAGAGAAAAAACCTGAAATCCGCCACTGTCGGTAAGTATTGGACCATGCCAGTTGAAAAACTCATGAAGCCCACCCATGTCACGAATAACATCATCACCGGGACGTACGTGCAAATGATAGGTGTTTGATAATTCCACCTGACACTTAATTTGCTTTAAATCATCGGTAGAAACAGCACCCTTTATGGCAGCTGATGTACCTACATTCATAAAAACGGGAGTTTCGATAGTACCATGTACTGTTTCCATTCTTCCTCGTCTTGCAAGACCTTCTTTTTTCAGCACTTTAAACATTATATATTACCTTTCATTACTATAGTCTGTCAAAAATTTTATCAAGCTTTTGCTTTGTTAATTCGTAAATAACCGGCCGTCCGTGCGGACAATAGAGTACAGCTTCATTGGAAAATATTTCTTCAATAATATACTTATTATCCATATCAGTATACTTATCTTTGCCCTTTATTGCTGCACGGCAAGCTGCTGTAAAGAGTGCTCTGTCAAATATTTCACCGGCACTTCTTGTATTACCTTCTGCAAGCTTACCTGTAAGGAACGTAAAAACATCTGCAGCATCCTGTTGTGCAATAGGAGTTGGCAGAGAACGGATAATAACTGTATTCATACCGAAATCATCATACTCAAAGCCTATTTTTTCAAAATACTTCTTGTTGTCAATAGCAGCCTGTGCTTCCTTTGGTGTGAGGATAACGCTAAGGGGTTCCAAAAGGTACTGTGAGCCATTCTCATAGTCGTTTGATTTTAGTTTCTCATAGATAATTCGCTCATGTGCGGCGTGCTTGTCTATGATGTACAGACTTTGCCTGTGCTGACATACAATGTAGGTGTCAAACGCTTCGCCGATATATATAGGCTTAGATAGCTGCTTTGACGAAATTATTTCCTCTTGTTTTATGGGAGTAATGCTCTGTTGAAAAGACGACGGATTTTCGCTTTCGTCGTGTTTGGTTTTTTCTTGCTGAGATTTATTGACGGTACTGTTATCAATCGCTGATAATTTCTGCTTTTGTGGTATGTCATAAACATCATTAAGAAAATCAAGTGTTTTTTCGGGAGCTTTGTTTGCTGTCTCTGTCCTAATGTCAGCTTCCGTTTTTTTTGTAACAACAGGTTTTAAATTAGATTTACTTTCCTTGCGTTCTTCCGAAGAGGACACTTTGATTTTTATATCACTATTTACATCAGCTTTTACTTCATTAGTGTCTTGTTTGTTAACCTCGGGAAAGGCAGGGGAGTCATCCTCGGTAAAGCCTGAAAACCTTACAGCAGTCGAAAGAGCATTTTTTACAGAAAAATAAATACTGTCAAACACTCTTCGTTCATCAGAAAACTTAATTTCAAGCTTCGCAGGATGTACATTAATATCAACAAGCCTTAAATCAATATCGCAGAAAAGTACACATGCAGGGAATTTACCAGTGGGACAAAAACCACGAAATCCCTCCTCAAGTGCCGCCATCATTGTACGTGAACGAATATAGCGGTTGTTTACGAAGAAATTCTGCATATTTCTGTTTGGACGTGAAAACTCAGGCTTTGCGATAAAACCATGAATACGAATGTTGTCAAGAGTGTAATCAACAGGGAAGAGCATTGATGCAAATTCACGGCCAAGACAAGCATATACAGCACTCTTTAAATCACCGTCACCCGGGGTTTGCATTTTAATGTTATTGTCTGAAATAAAAGTTAATGCAATATCCGGTCTTGAAAGAGCAAATTTTTCACAGGTTGCACCCACGGATAAAGCCTCAGTTGAGTCTTTTTTAAGAAATTTTCGTCTTGCAGGTACGTTTTCAAAAATATTTTCTACAGTTATTGTCGTTCCCTTGGGACATCCGGCATCCTCAAGTAAAACCTGTTCACCAAAATTACATTCAAAGAGAGTGCCTGCTTGCTCCTGGTCGCTTTTAGTGAGAATACGTACCTTTGCAACTGAGGAAATAGCTGCAAGAGCTTCACCTCTGAAACCAAATGTACCAATAGCTTCAAGGTCAGATTCTGTTCTTATCTTACTGGTTGCATGACGCATAATACACTTTGGTACGTCATCACGAATCATACCACAGCCATCATCGGTTACACGAATATACGTTGTGCCGCCGTTTTTAATTTCCACAGTTATTGTTGTAGCACCTGCGTCTGCACAGTTTTCAAGCATTTCCTTTATTGCAGAGGATGGTCTTTCAACAACCTCTCCTGCAGCAATCAGATTAGCAGTCTGCTTATCAAGTACGTTAATAATTCCCATTTTCTCACCCTCTTTTAACTATTGTATTATATCAAAATTCAAAACCTTTGTCAAGGCTGAGCAGTATAAATCTGACGATGAAATTAATAAGAGCCTCAGGCAAATAATAGCCTGAAGCTCTGTAAAATCAGAATCTGAAATCACGCTTGTTGTTGTTTCTTATTGCATCAATATTGCTCTTTGCAATTTCTCTTACTTTTTCCTTTGGAATGTTTCCAAGTTCCTTTTCTATCATTGCATAACCAAGCTCTTTGGTGTGTGGTGAAGCGTAGTCCTCAAGAAACTCTGCAAGAGTCATAAGGGCATTTGGATGACAGCAGTTTAAAATCTGTCCTGTTTTGCAAAGACTCATAAATCTGTCGCCTGTTCTTCCTTCACGATAACATGCTGTGCAGAAAGAGGGAATATGTCCCATTTCCATAAGCCAGCCAACAACCTCATCAAGCGTTCTCTGGTCAGATACATCAAACTGCTCAGAATCATGAGGTCTTTCCTTTTCTGTGTAACCGCCAACAGAGGTACGTGAAGCACCGCTTATCTGGGAAATGCCCAACTCCAAAGCTTCGCCTCTTACCTTTGCACTTTCACGAGTTGAAATAATCATACCTGTGTAGGGAACTGCGATTCTGATGCAGGCAATAATCTTCTTGAATATTTCGTCTGAAATACCATTGTCAAACTTTGATGGGTCAATGTCATCAGCTCTCTTAAGACGAGGAACGCTTATTGTGTGAGGGCCTACACCGTGAACTGCTTCAAGGTGCTCTGCGTGCATTATAAGACCTGCAAATTCATACTTGTAAAGCTCAAGACCGAACAGAACGCCAAGTCCAACGTCATCAATTCCGCCCTCCATAGCTCTGTCCATAGCTTCCGTGTGGTAAGCGTAGTTATGCTTTGGACCTGTGGGATGGAGCTTTTCATAGCTTTCCTTGTGGTATGTTTCCTGAAAAAGAATATATGTACCAATTCCCGCATCTTTCAGCTTTCTGTAGTTTTCTACAGTTGTTGCGGCAATATTTACATTTACTCTGCGGATTGCACCGTTCTTGTGCTTAACCTTATAAATGGTATCTATGCTTTCAAGAATGTACTCTATGGGATTGTTAACAGGGTCTTCACCCGCTTCAATAGCAAGACGCTTGTGGCCCATGTCCTGAAGTGCAATTACTTCCTTTTCAATTTCCTCTTGCGTTAGCTTTTTACGGCAGATATTCTTATTCTGATAATGATACGGGCAATATGTACAGCCATTCACACAGTAGTTGGAAAGATAGAGAGGTGCAAACATAACAATTCTGTTGCCGTAAAAGTCCTGCTTAATTTGCTTTGCTAATGCAAACATTTTTTCATTAAGCTCCGGAATGTCGCAAGCAAGAAGAACGGATGCTTCTCTGTGAGTAAGACCTACGGAATGTGTCCCTGCTTCATCACGCTTTGGTTTTGCTTTTTCAAGAATCGCTTCAATAAGCTCTGCGTTGTGCTTGTTGGCTTCAGCATATTCAAGTGTTTCAAGAATTTCCTCGTGATTTATGAATTCCTCAGCCTTTAGAGATTTTAAATTAAATTCAGCCATAATTATTTTCCTTTCTTGAAGTCAGATAAGTTTATCTTTCTGTCAGATTAATTTCGTTTATAATCTCCTCTGTCAGTTACAATGTTGTAGCCAATGGAGGAAATTTGTTTTTTAAGACTCTCAAGTGCCTTTGCACTTTCAAGACCTGTTCTTAATTTATTGTCGTAGAGCATGTATTTGTCTTTTGCAGTTTCGGGGGATAGGTTGGGCATTATTACATTTGCACCATGCAAAATTCCCATTTCTCTGCCGCCCTCCCGTAAAGTTCCAAGGGCAGTAGTTGAGGGAAGCAATATTCTCGGCTTCATTATGCGGATGATTGACAAAAGAAATAGTGTCAAATCAAAAGAGCCTTTGTCAAAATCTGCAAACACCGTATCCTTATGTGGTAAAAAAGGACCGATTCCGCACATTTGTGGGTCAAATTCTTCAATAAACTTTAAATCCTTGGCAATATGCACGCTTGTCTGGTAAGGTGAGCCTACCATAATACCGCAGCCAGTCTGAAAGCCTATTCTTTTTAGGTTATAAAGGCACTCCATCCTGTTTTCAAGCGTCAGGTCTGACGGATGAAGCTTTGAATAATGCTCACTGTCAGCCGTTTCATGACGAAGCAAATATCTGTCAGCACCCGAATCATATAGAGCCTTGTAGCTTTCATAGCTTCTTTCACCCAGAGAAAGCGTTACAGCACAGTCAGGATATCTGCTCTTAATTTCACTAACAATATCACACACAACTTCGTCTGTAAAATGATTGTCCTCACCGCCCTGCATAACAAAGGTACGAAAACCAAGCTCGTATCCGTATTCACAACAGGACAAAATTTCTTCTTTAGAAAGCCTGTACCGACTGCAGTTTTTGTTAGCTCTGTTGATACCGCAGTATAAACAACCGTTTTTACAATAATTGGTTATTTCAATAAGTCCTCGGATAAACACTGAGGTTCCGTACACAGACTTACGTATACCAACGGCAAGCTCTTTTGCATAAGATAAATCATCCTTGTCAAACTCATTAACAAGTGTGTGGTATTCATCAGGTGACAGAGTTTTTTGAATATTTAATTTGTCTATAAGATTTTTAACTGTTTTACTCATTTGTAATCACGTTGGAATAGGCGGTTTTAACGGTAATCCCTGAAAGCTTTCCAATTTTTCCCGAGAGCGTGGAAATAACATCCTGCGGTGCATCCATTGCAACCGACATTACATTTATATTCTTTTCACGGTAGGGAATGCCCATTCTGCCAATAATGTAGTTCCTGTACTCATGAAGTAAAGTGTTCAAGTCCTCTACAGAGTCGGGACAAGTGACAATAATAGCCATTACAGCAACTCTTGTTTCCATTTTTCCTCCTAAATAAAAATTCTGCATCCGACTTTTTACGAATGCAGAAAATATAGCTAACCTATTATCAAACTATTTTTCGCATCCTGCTGTCAGAGTTTTTACGTCTTCAGGTCGGAGTACTTTTTGTATTGTTAATTATATCACAAAGTTTTTGCTTTGTCAATAGACATTATTAATCAAAACCTGAAATAATTGCTTGATTGTGCTTAAATCAGCACTTTATTAATATAATACATTCTATTTCAGCGTCACAACAGTAACACCCGAATCGCCCTCTC
>JAGBCG010000060.1 GCA_017938055.1 Clostridia bacterium | reverse complement strand
CAAAGGCAAAATGTCTGTACGTTTCGCTGCTGTACTTGTACATATCCGACATTATATAGGGTGGATTGTCGGCGAGTGAAAAAATCTTTGAAAGACCTGTTGACGGGCAGTATATAACAAGGCTTGTTGAGGTAATTTCATCGGCACTTGTTGTTTTGAATTGGTTGAAGTACGCTACCTCACTTAAAACATCCCTGTAGCTTACAGTGATGTTTTCGTAAAGACTTGCATAGCTTTCGCAAAGCATTTTTACGCTGTTGAGAGAATCCGCACCCTCAACAATATCCTTTGGACTTGCAAAAATAATCTCAATAGGCTGTGTTACGTTTTCAAGTGCTTTTTTTGACTGCTCGCCGACAGTATAAATCTGCTGGTTTGTCATGTCTATGTAAAGACCGCCTGTTTTATCGTCAATGACGGATATTACAACATTTAAAAGCAAAATAAATACAACAAAAACCGTGGTAAACACTATGGCAGACGAGCCGTATCTTACTTTTTTGGATAGCGAAAGCTTTTTATCCACATTTTTATTATCGTTCATATCAGTATTCTCCTTAGTATTATTCCCAACGTCTTTTTTCGTATATTCTCACCGTCAAGAAGAGAAATACCGTTATAATGCTCAGATAGTAAATTACAGAAACAAAGTCAAATATACCTCTTTGGAAATTATAGAAGCGGTCCATTACCGAAAACCACTTTATTACAACTCTTAGAACTTCATTTTCAACGCTCATTGCAAAAACGCTGCTTGCAATCATAAGTGCAAAAATGCCTATCGACAAAACAGCCGCTATAATCTGGTTTTCTGTCAGCGACGACACAAAAAGTCCTATTGCAATAAATGCTCCTCCTATGAGTATTACTCCCGCAAAGCAGCCAATAAAGGTGGGAACGCTCATTTTGGAAATGATGTTTTCCTGTTCTTTTGCAATGCCTTCAAGTGTTTTCATGTTAAGCATTGCACTCAAAGTAAAGGTTCCTGCAAAAAGAGTAAATGCCGCAAGGAATTTGGCAAATATTATTCCCACAAGGCTTACGGGGCTTGTAAGCAGAAGCTGCTCGGTGCCCGACTTTTTTTCCTCACTGAAAAGCTTCATTGTAAGAAGCGGAATAAGTATAACAAAGAAAAGAAGAATCATTGAAAAATATGCCGTTGAATCGGTTGTACCGCTTGCTATTGTGCTTGAAGTAAAGCAAACACCGCTTATGGCAAAAAACACGGCGGAAAACACATAGCCGATTGGCGAAGTAAAGTATGACATCAGCTCTCGTCTGTAAATTGCACTCATTTGTTTTCCTCCTTTTTATCCTTATCAAGTATTGCTATAAACACGTCCTCGATGCTGTCGCTCATGCTTTCAAGTCCGATTAATTGCCAGCCTCTGTTGCATGCCATATTGAATACAGGCTTTCTGACATCAGTGTTAGTGTCCGATTCAATAAGGTAAGCAAAGCTGTCTGCATCACGTTCGGGAAGAAGCTGAGCGTTTTTGACTCCGTTTATTCCATTAAGGCTTGAGAGCACCTCTTGCTTTGGCCCGCAGATTTTAACCATCATTTTTCTTTGTCCCGTTACCGCCTCAAGCTCGTCTGTTTTGGAGTTTGCAACTATTTTACCTTTATCTATTATAACAACTCTGTCACAAACCGCCTTGACCTCAGGCAGAATATGTGTACTGAGAATAACCGTATGAGTTTTGCCAAGTGAGTTGATAAGAGAACGTATTTCCATTATCTGTCTTGGGTCAAGACCAACGGTTGGTTCATCAAATATAAGAATATCGGGTGAAGAAATAAGTGCCTGTGCAATACCAACTCTCTGTCTGTAGCCTTTTGAAAGGTGGCTTATTGGGCGTTTATAAACGTCAGAAATGTTTATCACGTCCACTATTTCCTCAATATGCTTTTTCTTATTGAGATTGCACTTTTTAAGGTCAAACACAAAGCCTAAGTATTCCTTAACCGTCATGTCAAGGTAAAGTGGCGGATGCTCAGGCAAAAAACCGATATGTTTTTTTGCTTCTATAGGATTTTCCAGTACGTCTATTCCTGCGATTTTCACACTTCCGCTTGTTGCAGAAAGGTATCCTGTAAGGATATTCATTGTGGTTGATTTTCCT
>JAGBCG010000059.1 GCA_017938055.1 Clostridia bacterium | reverse complement strand
TGGCAAAATTTTATCCTTTGACGTATAAACATCATATGCCGTCCAGCCCTTTTCCAGTATAACCGAGCCTTTCAGCACAAATTCTTCAAGTCCGCCAAGATCTATTTTTATTTCCGTTTTATTGGCAACACACGCACTTTCACAGAACACTGCCGCAAATCTATGAACCACTGTCGAATACACAAGCATTTGTCTTTCTGTAAGGTCCTGCTTATTAGGGATTTTATAGGTTGGTGTCAGTGCCGAATGGGACTCTATTTTACTGTCGTCAAACACTGTTTTATCATCGCGGAATTTAAGCTTATAGCCCATTGTCCTGAAATTTTCCACAATTTTTCTGATGTTATCCTTTTCAGCCGTAGCAAGATACTCGGAATTTGTTCTGGGATAAGTAAGATATCCCATTTCATACAGCTTCTGAACGATATCAAGGCTTTCTGTCATATTCATTTTATATCGTCGGCTTAGCACATTCTGGAGCTTTGTCAGCGAATAAAGTTTACCGGGTGCTATAGTTTCTTTTTTGCTCTTAACCTGCTGCACCACTGCCTGCTGTGCATTATATTTTTCGCACATTGCTTTAGCCTTCTGCAGCTCGTCCTTTGAAAATTTAAGCTTTGAATTAAGCTCTATCTGCTCGCCGCCGGTTACTTCACAGCTTTTTATCCCAAAGTATTTCTCAGGAACAAAGTTTTCTATTTGCTTATCTCTGTCGTAAATTGCCTTTACTATCGGCACAATTACTCTACCAACTCTCAACAACATACCCGTTCTTAAGGTTGCATATCTTGTTAAATTTACTCCGTAAAGCCAGTCTATATATGTACGGGCAAGTCCCTCATTTGCAAGATTTTGATACTCTGCTTCATCTTTCATTTCGGACAGTGCCTTTCGCACCGTTTCAGGCGTCTGGTCAGGAAGCCAACGGCGTTTGAATGTCTTTTCGCTGTTCAGTGCCTTTTCAACGCAGAGTCTTACAATAATTTCTCCTTCCCTGTCGGCGTCCCCTGCGTTTATAACTGTATCCACATCAGTCCTGTTACAAAGCTGCTGCATAAGTGAAAACTGTCGCACAACGCCCTCATCAGGCTTTTTATCCACACCTTTTTTTATAGAAAACTCGAACTTTTCCGGAAAGCACGGAAGATTATTCATCGACCATTTTGTTGTACCATCAGGATTTGGATTATAGTACTCAATATCCTCAAGTGAAAAAAGGTGACCGAATGCCCACGTCACTATATATTCATTGTTTTCAAAATACCCCTGTCTTTTTTGCATATTGCCTATTGCTGCTGCAATATTTCTTCCAAGACTTGGCTTTTCTGCAATTATCAGCTTCATTTTTACCTCTTACCCGAGTTATTATTTTTATTATTATAACACAAGATAATGTATTTGTAAAGTAAAAAAGCCTCAAACATTCACAACATGTATAATATTCCTTATTATCCATACATTTATCAATGACAAACCTGTTTTTTTGCTGTAAAATATAAATACATATTTAGTTTATGAAAAGAGAGAAAATAATGTACATAATGAAAATATCAAAGGACAGTTTTAAAATTATACTGTCCAGAGAAGATTTAAGTAAATACGGTGAAAATGTCTTTAATGGCGGTGACATTTCAAAGCAGTTTTTCACGGATATTCTTACAAAATTATATCCGCCTTACAGCGGACACAATCATGATTGCATTGCACATGCGGAATTTTTTGAGGACAAGTTTGGTGGTGGTGAGCTGTTTATCTGCCTTTACAATGGTATTGACGAGAAAAACGCACTTGTTTTTGAAAGCTATGATTTTGAAGACATTATAGCTGCCTGCAAAACAGCTTTACGTTTTGATTCTTTCAAAGAAAGCAAGCTTATTCTATGTCAGGCGGTTTATTATCTGCTTTTATACACATCTGACAAGGAAAACTATCTTCAAAACTATTTGAAAGAGTTTGGTAAATGCACACGTGCTTCCTCCCTATTTATCTGGCATCTTGATGAGCACGGCAAAACTATTTTTTCTTCTGATGCTGTGGAAAGTACCGCTTCATATTTTTCTAAACATCACGATATTCAAGCATCTCAAAGCTGATTCCGCTATAATAGTACTTCAATATATCAATATAGCTATATCCCTCAAGTGCAAGCAGATTTGCACCCTGCTGACTCATTCCCACGCCATGTCCCGAACTTCCATTATAAGTGGACTGACAAATCTGTGCTTCTCCCTTTGGAGAATCCACCGACTTTAAATAGTCCACCTTTCCTCCCCACACCTGCATGCTGTCTTTTGTTTTATTTGCACTTGCTGCATGGTATACTGCATTTATTGCTGTTCCGTCATACACGGCTGTTACATTTTTTGTTGTATTGACGGCACTATATGCTTTTTCAAGAGTATCGCTGTCATATCCGCTTGACTTTGCCTCAATAAAATTCTGACAGCATGCTGGATTCATACATGCTACAGCATTGTTATGCTTTGAGCCACACAGTATTTTATGAACTGTAAAGCTTCGTATTGCAACACTTTGTGCCATAAGTGCCTGAGGATGAAATGAAAGTGGCATTTCTCCAAGCAGGCAACCTGACACATAATCCTCAAGCGGCATTTTTTCAACTACACCCGACTTATTTATTACACTTATCGTCTTATTTATGCTGATTCTTTGAGTATTATTTGCGGAATCAACTGACAATTTTGCATTTTTCTCATCATCATTATTCATTTTTTCATATATTTTGCCGTTATCCTGTGCCCTTTGATCATCTGATATCAATGGTGCTTTTTTTATTTGTGTCAGATATCTCGGTTTTTCCTGTATTACATAATCCGTTGACTGAGGCAAGCTCTTTAACATCATATACATCAAAATACCAAAGCACAGACAAAATGTTATCGTGCGTCTTATTTTTCTTTTTTTGCGAATGTTGTAGGAATGTAAACAATTTTGCATAATTTTAATTTACCTCTTGCAATTTTTAAAATAATGTGTTATACTCTATCATATTTATCTTTTAAGCGACATTTTGCTCGCAAAACCCCGAAAGGAATGCATATTATGTTTACAGATAATTATCCCGATTCTTTAAAGCAGTTGACACAAATGTGCAAGGACAGCTATGCCATAAATCCCAAGGCTTTCCAAAGTGCCAATGTTAAGAGAGGTCTTAGAAACTTCGACGGCTCAGGTATTGTTGCAGGTGTTACAAACATTGCACTCGTTCATGGTTATGTGCTTTACGAGGGTGAAAAAATGCCTGACGAGGGTCGTCTGCTTTACAGAGGATACGACGTTCAGAATCTTATTGACGGATATACCAAGGAAAACAGATATGGCTACGAGGAATGTGCTTTTCTTTTACTGTTTGGTTTTCTTCCTACCAAAGAACAGCTTGATGCTTTCAGAGAAATGACAAATGCATACTCTTTCCTCCCTCAGAATTTTACAGAGGACGTTATTATGCGTGCACCCAGTGCAAACATAATGAACAAAATGCAGTCAAGCGTCCTTTCCTTATATACATATGACCCAAATCCCGAGGATATGTCTATCGAAAATCAGCTTCGTCAAAGTATTCAGCTTATTGCAAGACTTCCTATCATTGCGGCACACTCTTATTCTGTTAAAAAGCACATCTTTGATCAAGACAGTCTTCTTCTTCACAGACCTAAAGAGGGTCTTGCAACAGCGCAGAATTTTATGCGTATTCTCGGTCAGGACGTTTCCTTTGACGAGGAGGAAGCAAGGCTTCTTGACATTTGTCTTGTACTTCATGCCGAGCACGGCGGTGGTAACAACTCATCCTTTACTTGCCGTACAGTTACAAGCTCCAACACCGACATCTATTCTGCTATCGGTGCAGCTATAGGCTCTCTCAAAGGACCAAAGCATGGTGGTGCGAATATCAAGGTTGAAAACATGTTTTCTGAAATCAAGGAAAATGTAAGGGACTGGAAAGATGACGAGGAAATTTGTGCTTATCTTGCCAAGATTCTTCGCAAAGAAGCCGGTGACGGAAGCGGTCTTATTTACGGTATGGGCCATGCCATTTACACAAAGAGTGACCCAAGAACTGTAATTCTCAAAAAGAATGCTGCCTCTCTTGCAGAAAAGAAAGGTTTTAAGGACGAATTTGATTTACTTCAGAAAATTGAAGCTTTATCTCCCTCTGTATTTAAAGAAGTTCGTGATAACGACAAGGCTATGTGTGCAAACGTTGACATGTACTCAGGTCTTATTTACAGAATGCTCGGTATTCCCTCAGAGCTTTACACTCCCCTTTTTGCCTCTGCACGTGTTGCGGGCTGGTGTGCTCACAGAATCGAGGAATTGCTCACAGGCGGTAAGATTATGCGTCCTGCTTACAAGACAATTTACAATGTCAAGGATTACACATACATTTCAGACAGATAATTAAACATTTTATCCTGAATATTCTTTACAGAATTTCAGGATTTTTGTTTTAAACTATTGAAATAATCATCTTTATATGATAAAATAAAATAAATAAAACAATTTAAACTCTCATTAAGGAGGACAACATAATGAAAACCGCAACACTTACCAGCTACTTGAGAAAGAATTTTTCGGATACCGAAACCATTGATATTATCAAAGAAGCAGGCTTTGACTATATTGACTTTTCCTTTTTTCCCGATCAACATTCCTTTGACATAGACACAGACAAAGAACTGTTCAAAAAAAGATTCACAGAGATGAGAAAGTATGCCGAGGACAAAGGTATATCTTTTTATCAGGCACACGCTCCTGAGGGTTCAAGCACAGTTGATGAGGCTTGGACTGCCAAGCGTTTTGAAGAAATTGTCTGTTCCATGAGAAATGCTTCTTACCTTGGCATAAAGCACATAATTGTACATCCTTGCCAGCATCTTCCTTATATGGTTGAGGGCAATCCTGAAATTCTTTTTGAATACAACATGGATTTTTACAGCAGACTTCTTCCATATGCTGAAGAATACGGTCTGGTTATATGCACAGAAAACATGTGGCAGTTATATGCCAACAAAAAAATATGGGTTTCCACCTGTGCTACGCCCGAAGAATTTAACAGATACATTGACCAAATAAACAGTCCTTTCTTTAAAGGTTGTCTTGATATCGGTCATACCCTGATTGTAGGTCAGGATCCCGCCGCATTTATCAGAAAAATGGGTGCTGACAGATTAGTTGCTCTCCATGTTCACGATGTAGACGGTACTAACGACAATCACACTCTGCCCTATTTTGGAATAGTTCGTTGGAACGAAGTCACTGCTTCTTTAAAACAAATAGGCTACAAGGGCAACATTACTCTTGAAGCTGACGGATTTTTAAAAGGCTTACCAAAAGAGCTTCTTGCGGATGGCGAAAAATTTATGGCAGCTGTTGCAAGAAACATTGCAAATGCTGTTGAATAAACAACTCAAAAAAGCGTTCCGTTTTTACGGAACGCTTTCGTTATAGTTTTTCTATTGTTTTACTTCTTTTATTTTTACATTTTCTTCGCCCAAAATCTCTTTTAAGCGTGTGAGCATGACGTGAGTTATCTGTGCATGAGTATCAAGTGCCTTGCACAGCTTTTTTGTATCTTCAAAGTATACAAACACGTTTGATTTACCATAGTTATATATTTCAAGAATACTTTTTACCACCTCAAAGCTTCGGCTTTGCTGTGAGGGTACTTTTAAATACAAATCAGCACTATTTTCGGCACTTATT
>JAGBCG010000058.1 GCA_017938055.1 Clostridia bacterium | reverse complement strand
ATACACTAAAGGTTGCAGGACTTGAAAGAAAGCTTCCTGTTTGTCCTCTTAACGACAAGCTCTCCATTGCAGGCTTTGTATTGCTTGGGGACTACGAACTCACACAAGCTTGTGCAAAGGCACTGCTTGACAAGCTTCCAGAGCATGACTATATGATTGCTCCCGAAGCCAAATCCATAGGACTTATAAACGAAATGGCACGTCTTTCGGGACAGAAAAAGCATTTTGTTGCACGAAAAGCACAAAAGGCATATATGACAAATCCCTTGTCGGTGACGGTAAATTCAATCACAACAAAGGGAGGTCAGACGCTTTACCTTGACTCATCGGATGCACTTCTTATAAAGGGTAAAAGAATAGCCATTATCGACGATGTAATAAGTCTTGGTGATTCTATAAGAGCTGTTGAAGAGCTTGTTACAAAAGCAGGCGGAACAGTTGTATGCCGTGCTGCAGTTCTTGCAGAGGGAGATGCTGCAGACAGAGATGATATTGTATATCTTGAAAAGCTCCCTCTCATATTCAAGTAAATGAAAAAAGAAAAAACCGTTGCTTTCTGCACCCTAGGCTGCAGAGTAAATCAATATGAAACAAGAGCCGTAGAAGAAAGCTTTATAAATAAAGGCTTTACAATCGGCTCGTTTTCCGATGAATGTGACGTTTATGTAATAAACACCTGCACCGTAACTGCAGAAAGCGACAGAAAATCAAGACAAATGATACGACGTGCCGTTAAACGTGGTAATGGCAAAGCAATAGTTGCTGTTATGGGATGTATGTCACAGGTGGATGCTGAAGCTGCTGCAAAAATTGAGGGCGTAAGCGTGGTCCTCGGTAACAGCGAAAAAATGAGCTGTGTTGACAGGGTTTTGTGTGAGCTTGGAAAAATCAGGGCCGAGGGAAAAATCAACAACGCCCTCGTCCCGGACATATATTCCTATGACAAAATCGAAAAAATGGCAGTTACGGGAAGCGACAACACAAGAGCCTTTTTAAAGGTAGTTGACGGTTGTGAAAACCACTGTTCATACTGCATAATTCCCTCGGCAAGAGGAAAAATCCGTTCAAAGCCGGCAGAGGATGTAGTAAAGGAATGTGAGGATATAGTAAAGCGGGGCGGGTGCTGCGAAATTGTGCTTACAGGCATAGAAACGGCAGCATACGGCAAAGACTCCGGCACCGACCTTGTGAGTCTTGCAGAGGCTGTTTCAAAGGTTGCCGGCGTAAAGAGAATACGTTTTGGTTCTTTAGAGCCAACGGTGCTTAAGGAAGACTTCATACAAAGGCTATGCAAAATTCCGTCATTTATGCCCCATTTTCACCTGTCATTACAAAGCGGTTGTGACAGCGTTCTTGCACGCATGAAAAGAAAATACAACACAAGCATGTTTTATGAAAAAATATGCCTTTTGCGTAAATATTTTCCTCAGTGTCAAATAACCACCGACATTATCGCAGGCTTCCCCGGCGAAACAGATGAGGAATTTGAACAAACATCTGAGTTTATTAAAAAATGCGGCTTTTTATACGTCCACATCTTCCCATATTCCGACAGAAAAGGTACTGTGGCAAGCACTATGCCAGACAAATTAAGTGAAAGGGAAAAACAGGACAGAGTAAAAGAGCTTGAAAACGTAATGCACACCGTCAGAAACGAAATTCTTAAAAAGCTTATCGGCAGCAGCATGTACGTTCTGTGCGAAACTGAAAAGAACGGATATATGTACGGTCACACCGAAAATTATATTGAAGTACGTTTTAAAAACAACGGCAAAAAGCCAAACGACATAGTTAAAGTGCTTTTTCAGAATATAGAAAACGAAGGTGAATTTGTCACCTGTATGCCTGTGGAGGATTGAAATGGATACCATTATTAAGGCTGAAAATCTCAAATATTATTACTCCGATGAGCCGGATGCTCTATCGGGAAAAGTAATTGCCGCCGTAAACGGCATATCCGTTGATATCCAAAGAGGCTCTTTTACCGCTATAATTGGACACAACGGCTCAGGAAAATCAACCCTTGCAAAGCTACTCAGTGGTGTACTTGAGTGTGTTGAGGGAAATGTTACAATATACAAGGCAGACGGCACATGTCTTGACTGCAAAAATCCTGAACAAAACCTGGAAATCAGAAAAACGGTCGGCATGGTCTTTCAGAATCCCGACAACCAGCTTGTTGCTTCCATTGTGGAGGACGATGTTGCTTTTGCTCCCGAAAATCTGGGTATAAAATCTGAAGAAATAAGAAAACGTGTTGACAAATGTCTTGAAGATGTTGGACTTCTTGATTATTCCACCCACGACACACACAAGCTAAGCGGAGGGCAAAAACAGCGAGTAGCCATTGCGGGAATACTTGCCATGAATCCCGAATGTATAATATTTGACGAATCCACAGCCATGCTGGACCCTAAGGGCAGACAGGATATTCTGGACGTTATTCTAAAGCTCAAAGACGAGGGAGTTACTGTAGTGCTTATTACCCACTATATGAACGAAGCGGCAATGGCTGACAGGGTCATTGTTGTTGATGGCGGTAAAAAGGTGTGCGAGGGAACAGCATGTGAGGTGTTTTCAAAATCACACCTTTT
>JAGBCG010000057.1 GCA_017938055.1 Clostridia bacterium | reverse complement strand
TTTTTAATGTATATATATCATTATACATTTGTATTGTTCATCCAGTTGTTTTTTTGTTGACAAAAAATCTAAACTCAAAAAAACATTTGAAAAAAATTCAGGTGATTTGTCAAAGGAGGAATTTGATGCTGCATTAAAGGCACAAATGCAATCCATTGTGGACTATGAGGAGTTTGCATATGGTGGGACTGAAATGCCGGCTTTAAGCTCGCCTTTGTCATACATAAATCAGCTGCTTTACTATGCGGGTGTTGCCGAATTGCTACAAGTGACTGAAGAACAAGTGAGCGATTGTGTCGATGTGCGTGTATACAGAGCAGACGGAGGATATCCCGCCGACCATATGCTTGCTTGCATTGATGGATATTGGTATTTTGTTCTGTAGTGCTGAATATATTAAATGTAACTGTAAAAAAGAGCCGTTTCGCATAGTTGAAACGGCTTTTGCTTTGTAAAGTGTTTGTATATCTGATTTTGTGCAAAAGTAACAATTAACGCGGCACTTTTTTTGCAAAATGCACAATTTGTGCAAAATGCAATAGAAAAACGCTGTATATGCAAATGAAATCAACTAAAATTTGTACAAAAGTAATAAAAAAAAGAAAATTGTTTCTCAAATGAAAATAAAAAATTAACATGATTTGCTTTTTGTTTATATATTAGTTGTTGCAGAGTTGATAAATGTATTGTAAAATACGTGTGTATATTGTTATACATATATTTATCAAAAGGAGATGCTATGTTTATGAAGCGAATTCTCAGCGTGCTTTTAGCTGTTCTGATGGTCTTTTCCACAACAGTTATGGCAGCACCTGTGTCAGTTTCTACGGTTGAAACAGCACAGGAATTTACAGCGGAAGACACTGGTTCAGTCGGTGAACTTGAAGCTGAAAAAATAATCAAGCCCGGTATAAATATGCTTACCGGTACAACCGAACCTTTAACGGGTGAAACTACGACAGATGATGCGTTAAATGCACTTTTTTCTCTGGATTTAGCATCTAAAAATGTCACCTTCACAGTTGATAATGACCCGTTGAACGAAAAGGGCAAGACGATGAAATGGAATGTTCCTGCAAATGTTGGAAGTTATCCTATAATGACTTTTAGTATTGGAAATACACTCAGTCAACTTGTGGGACATAACTCTGTGCATGTTTCATTTGATCACAGCAAGGTGGTAAATGGAATTACTGAAGATAATTATACTCCCAGCAACAATTTTTGGATTATGAACGGAGGAGAAATTGTAAAGAATGCAGTTTCCCGTGCAAATCTTGGTTGGGAAAAATTTGATGAGTTGATTGATTACACACAAGGCGGAAAGTTTCAGAGTCCTAACGCTTTTGTACTTGAAGCAGAGGTGAGAGAAACAAACCAAATTGAAACAAATATCTATCTTGATAACATGTATGTAGTTCCCGCGTATGAGTTTAAATTCTACTCAAAAGACGGAAACAAGCTTCTTTCTACAAAGTATGAAGTATTTGATGATCAAGGAAAAATCATCACAACATATAAGCCCCAAGCAGGTCTTTATGGCGGCTACTATGTAACCGGCTGGTCACTTACAAAGGGTGGAGAAAAGGTAGATACTGTAAATCTGGAAAACAAGAATTTAGTTTTCTATGCAACAGAAATGCTTGAACCCTTTTCAGTACATCAGGAGGGTGTGCTCGACGAGAAAGGTGCTACCGCATTGCTCATCCCTGAGGTTATTGATACTCTTAAGGATGTGATTACTCCCTCAAGAGGACAATGGACTATCAAAGATGAAGAAATAGCTACAATCGTTAAAAACAGTGACGGTAGTGCAACACTGACTGCCGTTAAGGATGGTAGAACAACAGCTACCTTCACATTTGGTGAAATTGTAGTTGATTATACAGTAAACGTTGTATTCCCATATGAAATAAATGTTGATGACGTTGTGACCGATGCTTCATATGATGAAATCAATCCTGCGGCATATACCGCAATGGTTGTTCGTCTTAATGATACACAGGTGGGAGATATTTATGAGTTCTACTATGTAGCAGGCGAAAATGATATGGGAACAATAGAAATCGAAGCCACAACCACACAGGCAAGAGATTACTATGTAGACCTGACAAAACTCGATTACTGGGCAGAAGGCGAAGGCCTTATGATGCAGTTTGCCGGCGGAGCTACAGTTGAAAAAATCACGCTTTACAGCACGTTTGACTCAGGCTTCAGCTTTGAGATTGCTTCTGACTCATCATATCTGTCTTTCCCCGGAGATGAGGCTGAAATTTCAGTTAAATTCAAGACACTTCTTGAGGCAGTATATGACGAGGGCTATGAGCTTACAATCTCCGACCCTGATGACGTTGTATCTGAAAAGATTTATGACGACGGAACAATACTTCTCAGAGCAAACATTGCAACAGGCTTTGTTACAGTAACAGTAACAAGTGACGAAGACCCATCTTACAGCGTATCAAAAAAGATTTACGTTGATGTGGATTCCTCTAAGTTCGGTCATTACCACAATTTCCTTGGTAAGACAGAAATAGACAGTGAGGAAATGGCTGTTTATGGTGATACAACTGCTACTCTTGGAGAAGACGTACTTACTCTTACCAGAAATGCTACAGAAGACAGCGTAGGCGGTTTGAACGTTTACGGAACAGTCAATGCTGATCAGAAATACCTTGTTGTTAAGACAAAGGATACAACAAGCAGTATGAAAGTGTACTATCACTATGATTCTTCCGAAACTGATGAGGCAAACACAGATATCTCAAATGGCGTTTCGGCAGGAAGCGAAGAAAAAATATACGCTTTTGAATTCACAAATATTCCCGAGGATGCAGAAACAATAAACTATTATGTTTTGCAGATATCCGATAAGGAAAGCGTAGATTTAATTTACATGTACACAACGAGCGAAATGCCCGAGGAAATTATCGAAGATACCATTATCTATACATGGGACTTCACAAATACAAGCTTTAATGCACTCCAGGGCCAGAAGCTTGCCGTGTTCAACGGTGAAACAATGAAGGCAACTATGGCATATGCCGAGATTGATGGTGCTGTTAAAGCAGTACAGGTTTCGGATGGCAAGCTTGCAGATGGAACAGAGGTTATAAGACTTAGTACTGTAAATGGTTCTCATGGCTCACTTATGCCAAAGACATATCCTGATGTAGCTCTTAAAGATTATCCTTATATGTGGTTTAAGTACCGTTCCAACGGCTCAGAGAAGGCATATGTTCACCTTAAGGACGAAGATCAGGGCGGTTCAACAGAAGGTTGGGAAAGTTTAGCAATTAGTTTCCCTGAAAGTGAAGAATGGACAACAAAGGTAGTATGTCTTCCCGAACACGGATACTTAGAATCTCTCAACACTACCTTTAAGAGCATGATGTTCCAATACGCCGGTAAGACAGTTCTTACAAACGTAAAACAAGATGCAACCGGCTACTATGTTGATAAGGACTATACATATTCCGAGCAGACATGGGTAGAATTCGATGAAATTTGCATTGCAAACTATGACCCATTTGCAGAGGAAGAAGAAAAAGAAGTTGAGCTGAATATAGCAGTTACACTTACACCAAGTGCTGATGCTATCACAACTGACGCCGGTTCAATTACAATTACTCCTACAGTTTTTGCAAATAAGCCTATTTCCACACATGATGTAACATGGAGCCTTAATAACGGAAATGCAAAGATTACTGAAAATGATGATGGTACTGTAACTTTAACAGCATCAACAAATGGTGAAGTAACAGTAACAGCAACATCAAAGGAAGATTCAGCTTTCTCAGGCTCTGTAACAATTTCCATTTCCGGACAGAGAAAGAAGCTTGCCGCTTACGAGTTTAATTACTTTGCGGTAGGTAACTCATTCCTTACTCATGGTGGTACAACGCAGTATCAGGTTTGGGCAGGTCCTGAAAAAACAGAAATCGGTATGGCAGCGTCAAAAGATGAGCTTGATTACTATCACAGAATTCAGTACTATCTCACACAAGGCTTTAATTGTACAATCTCAGCTACAAGAACGTCCGGTTATGCTGTTGAAAGCTGTACTGTAAAAGACACTATAACAACCGCAGAACAAGCAAGAGAAACTCTTGAGAACAACGTAGGATTTATCGCACTTAGAGAAGAGATCATAAAAAAGAAGCCTAACTTAATTACAGTCCAGCTCTCCGAAAACTTTAAAGGAAAAGGGGTTATTGAAACCACTTTCTATGATGTGGTTTACGGAATGATTAATGAAGCACGTCCTATAAATTCGGTAGTTGTTGTAATTACTCCTTTCATGACGGGCACAAGAATTGAAACAATTAAAACATATGCTGCAAAATATGGCTTCTATGTAGCAGATTTGTCCTATGTTCCAAGCTACGACGTTGTAGATCCGGCTAGAAGATATGTTGAAAAGAACGGAAAGATATACGACAGAGGAAGCTCAGGATGGAAGTACAATCCTTATCTTGCATGGGAGCAGTATTGCGAGTACGATGATTGGCTTGCAGACGGCAGAGCACAATCAGACTTCAGATCACATCCCGGTGATTTGGGTATGGATGAAATTGCTAAGCGTGCATATGAGCAGTTTGAAGCAGTAATTCCTGCATTCCTTGATGCTGAGTATGTATATGTTCCTGATACCATCGAAATTTCAGGCGGCGATGCTATCACAGAGGCAGGGGGAACACTCGATCTTGATGTGATAGTTGATCCAGAAGATTCTTCTACAGAGGTTATCTGGAGCATAGATGATGAAAAAATTGCAAAAATAGATGAAAACGGTGTTGTCACTGCAAGAATTGATGGTGTAGTGACAGTAACAGCAACATGTGCATATGACAGCACATTAGTAGCTGAAAAGACTATCACAATTTCAGGTCAGCCTGATGTATATACTCTTGAATATGCTGCAGGAACAACAGATGCCGTTGAATCACTTCCTGAAAAAGATGATTATGCACTCGGTGAGTATACACTTTCCACACTCCAGCCTTCAAGAAACGGCTATAAATTCCTTGGTTGGTCACTTACTGAAAACGGCGAAATAACTGCCACAGTAAATGTTACAGAAGATACAACAGTATATGCGGTATGGGCACTTGCTGAGGGATGGCATTTCGATGAGGACGGCAACAACGAGGGCATTACCTTTGGTGGCTTCAACGTAGCAATCGAAGGCGGTATCGGTAGCGTTCTCTCCTATGGCGACGGTATTATTATTTCAGATAATACATTACTTCTCAATTCTGATAATTATGATAAGTTAAATGTAAGAATGGAGCTTTTAAATACTGAAGAAACAGATCTTTCACTTGTTCTTGAAATCACAACAGCTGATAAGAAGCATACCTATTCAAAGGATATTGAACAAACAGGTGTACAGTATAACTACAGCTTTGACATTTCGGATGTTGAAGGTACGATTACAGGCTTTGCATTAAAGCCAAGTGCAAAAGAGTGTAAGGCAAATGTTGACTGGATAGAATTTGAAAGAGTATCTCTTGATAAGGATGCACAGGTTGACAAGGTAAATGTAATAGGCGATTACACAGTAAATGGTAATGGTTATACATATACTATTGATTCACTCATAGTCTCTGATGATGTAACAATCACTCTTGAAAATGGTAATTTCGTAATTGATGAAATTGTCGGCAACGGAACAGTTGTTACAAATGGTAATCTCACCTATACAGGAGAGGAAGAACTTGCCGGCTATGTATCACTTACTTTGCCTGAAAAGACAGATGCAGAAAATGTAAGATTTATCGTTATTGATGGAGTTCACTACGAGTTTGATGGCGATGTTTATGGCTTTATCATTAACGATGGTAAAACAAAGGTTGTTCAGCTTGTAGAAAAGACAGATAAAGCTGCAGTAACAACTGTTAAGACAAATTACTATTTAGTATCACAAGCAGGCTGTGAGGAACTTGAATTCTTTGAAGATGGTATTGATAATGTAAATGAAGTATCACTCAGAGTAAAAGATCCTGTAGGCGTAAGATTTATGGCAGGTATTCTCAATACAGCAAAATCTAATGCGAGTGTTACAGAATATGGTTTTGTAATAGCACTTGAAAGAGACCTTTTAAGAGCAAAGGCAGCACTTACACTTGACTTTGAAAAGATTGCAACAGGCTCTGCTTATATCAGTGGCGACACAGATATTGTTTACTATAGCAACGCTACAACAACATTCTTTACAGGTGTACTCCATGGAATACCCGAAGACAGCTACGGTGTAAGACTGGTTTCCAGAACATTTACAAAGCTCGTTGTTGACGGAGAAGAATACGTTGTATACGGTGAGCCTATGACAGCATCAGCATATCAGGTTGCAAAGCAGCTTGAAGGCGATACATCCCTTGATGAAGCATCAAAGGCGATTGTAGACGATATCATTGACAAGGCTGAAAACGGAAAAGACCTTGGCTTCGATTACGGCGATCTCTTATAAAGCTTAACAGTAAGCTGTAGGCAAAATAATAGAAATAATAAAGTCCGCAGATCAGAAATGGTCTGCGGACTGTTTTTGCTATTTCGTTATACAAAAGGAACTGTATCAAAATTTGCTAATAGTACAAAAAAAGCGGGACGATGTGGTCATCGTCCCCTACGAATGATTGTGCATTTTGTGTGTTTGGGTTGTAACAAATCATTTTGCTACAACCCCTGTTTTATTTACTTACTTGTTTATTTACTTACTTGTGCTGTCGTTGTCGGAGGAATCCTGTTGTTCGTTTTCTTTCTTTTTAGCGGTAAACTTCTGAGCATCGGGACTTGATTCACTCTTTAAAGAAGCTGTTTCATCTTTCTTTTCAGAATCCTTTTTTTCCTTTTGCTGTGCATTTTCTTGTTCGCTCTGCTTGTTCTTGCTTTCCGCAATGGCTTCAAGAGCAGAGAAAGTGGGATTTTCCGTAGTCATCACATACTCGAACTGGTCTTCATCCATGACTTCATGTTCAATAAGATACTCTGCTGTAAAGTCTAACTTGTCACGATGGGAATTAAGAATTTCTTCTGCCCTTTTGTATGCCTTATCAATAATGGATTTAACTTCATTGTCAATGTCTGCGGCAATCTTTTCAGAGAAGTCACGAGTAGAGCCAAAGTCTTTGCCGAGGAACACTTCCTCATGACTTGTGCCGTAAACAATAGGACCAAGAGAAGAACTCATACCGTACTTTGTAACCATGCCCCTTGCCATTTTTGTGGCACGCTCAATGTCGTTGGAAGCACCTGTGGTAATGTCGCTGATAACGATTTGCTCAGCAACACGTCCACCAAGGAGAGAAACAATTTCTTCTTCCATTTCAACCTTTGACATGTACATCTTGTCTTCGGTTGGAAGAGAAAGTGTGTATCCGCCTGCTCGCCCTGAGGGGATGATTGAAATTTGATGCACCTTGTCCTGAGTTTCAAGAAGCTGTGTGATAACTGCATGACCAGCCTCGTGAAAGGCGGTAATTTTCTTTTCCCGTTCAGAGATAACCTTTGATTTCTTCTTAGGGCCTACAATAGTTTTTATAGTAGCTTCTTCAAGCTCTTTCATACCTATTAAGTGCTTGCCTTTGCGTGCTG
>JAGBCG010000056.1 GCA_017938055.1 Clostridia bacterium | reverse complement strand
CTGCTCATTTTCGATATATATCGAGAAAGTTCTTCGTAAGGAATATTCCAAGCCCCGGATATGTGCCCTTTAGCATACTCCTCTTTGTCTCTCAAGTCCACTAACAGCGTATCACTATTATATATATATTTGGAAACCTGTTCCCATGTTATAATTTGTGGTCTCATGAGAAAAACTCCTTTTTCTTACAATGTATTCATTTTTTTACCTTTGTATACTTTTCCCACAAGAATTATTTATGTATAAAAAGAGATGCCGGAACATCCGACATCTCTCGCTTAAACTATCTACAGTTAGAAGAATTCTTGCTGCTATTCTTTGTTGTGTTTGAAGAATTGCTTGCATTCGAAGAATTCTTGCTAGTGTTCTTGCTTGCATTAGAAGCATTTTTTGTAGAATTTGTTTTGTTGCTACTTGTCTCATTAAAATCGTCCATAAAGTTCTTAGCCATTTCATCTTCCTCCTGTTTATCCAGTGCTTTCACACGGATTGATATTACAGGATTAGTATGTCACGATCCGCAAACTTTATTCCCTAGATTAGACAATTCTCAAGCTTTTCCAACAGAACCAAACAATTCCATTTTTTCTTTAACAGTTGCCTTGATAGCTTCAACGCCGGGAGCAAGAAGCTTTCTTGGGTCAAAGCCTTTACCGATAAGATCCTTGCCCTCTTCAACGTACTTACGTGTTGCAGCAGCAAAAGAAAGCTGACATTCTGTATTTACATTGATTTTGGAAACGCCAAGGCTGATAGCCTTCTTAATCATATCTTCAGGAATACCTGTACCGCCATGGAGAACGAGGGGCATATCACCAACTGCTTCGGAAACAGCAGCAAGAGTTTCAAACGAAAGTCCTGCCCAGTTTTCAGGATACTTTCCGTGAATGTTACCTATACCTGCAGCAAGCATTGTTACTCCAAGGTCTGCAATCATCTTACATTCAGCAGGGTCAGCACATTCGCCTGCACCAACTACGCCGTCTTCTTCACCACCGATAGCTCCAACCTCTGCTTCAAGAGAAAGACCCTTTGCATTGCAGATATTTACAAGCTCGGTTGTCTTTGCTATATTTTCTTCTATAGGATAATGTGAACCATCGAACATTACAGACGAGAAGCCTGCTTCGATACACTTGAGTGTTCCCTCATATGAGCCGTGATCAAGGTGAAGAGCAACGGGAACAGTGATTCCCAGTTCATTAATCATTGCACTTACCATATTTACAACTGTTGTAAATCCGCACATATACTTTCCTGCTCCCTCGGATACGCCGAGAATTACGGGAGAATTAAGCTCCTGTGCTGTTTGAAGAATAGCCTTTGTCCATTCAAGATTGTTGATGTTGAACTGACCAACGGCATAGTGTCCTTCCTTTGCCTTTGTTAACATTTCCTTTGCAGATACTAACATTTCGTTTTCCTCCGTTATTTATAAATTACATAATTATGATAACCAATAACTATATATACTTCAATATCTTTTTGTTAAAAATTGACTTTTTAACCTTACAAGAGTACAATTCCCTCTTTTGCAAGCTCTTTTTCCTGTTTTTCCGGCCATACCGATGCCTGTACTTCACCAATGTGCATTTTTCTCAGATAGAACATACACAGTCTTGACTGACCAATACCACCGCCGATTGTATAAGGCAGACGACATTCGAGAATTGCTTTATGGTAGTCCATGCTTCTTCTGTCATCACAGCCTGAAGCAGACAGCTGGCTGTTAAGTGCCTGCTCGTCAACTCTTATTCCCATGCTGGATATCTCAAGGGAAATGTCCAGTACCGGATAATACAAAAGTATATCACAGTTCATTGTCCAGTCATCGTAATCAGGGCTTCTTCCGTCATGCTTTTTGCCGGACTTGAGAAGTCCTCCAATCTGCATAAGACAAACAGAGCCTTTTTCACGGGTTATGGTGTTTTCACGCTGTTTCGGCGTGAGGTCTGGGTACATATCCTCAAGCTCCTGAGTGGTTACAAATGTTATTTCATCGGGCAGAAGATGATTTTCATACTCCTTTGCCAGAGCCGGAAAGTGATATGCCATATGCTGTTCAGTACTCTTTAAAACCCGATAAATCTTTTTAACAGTTCTCTTAAGAGTTTCTAACGTTCTATCGCTCTTATCTATAACCTTTTCCCAATCCCACTGGTCAACATACAATGAATGAATTGCATCCGTTTCCTCGTCACGTCTTATAGCATTCATATCAGTATACAAACCTTCACCGATATTAAAGCCGTATTTACCCAACGCATATCTTTTCCATTTGGCAAGGGACTGCACAATCTGAACGTTCTTCCCCGTTTCAAGAATATCAAACTGAACCGGTCTTTCAACTCCGTTGAGTGCATCATTAAGTCCGGATTCCGGAGTAACAAAAAGAGGTGCTGACACACGTGTAAGATTTAATGTTGCCGCAAGTTCTTTTTCAAAGTAGTCCTTGCAGCTTTTAATTGCTACCTGCGTTTGTTTGATACCCAACACGGATTGATACATAAAGACACTCCTTAACAACACAATTTTACCTATTAAGTTTATCACATAATATCATTTTTATCAAGAGTTTTTTTATTATTCTTAAAAAAAACAGCAATATGCCGATAAATCCTGTTAAACGCCACAAAAAACTTGACACAATAATTAATTTATAGTATAATTGTATCTGGTGTATTTTGGAATTTGTTTTCCCCGGAGGTAAGCCTCATGAATATAAAGCCCACAATCGAATGTAATACCAGAACAGTTGGAAAAAACATCAGTGTATATTCAAGCATTGATTCTACAAACAGCTACGCAAAATTAATTGCTCATTTATTATCGGATGGTCATGTCATTGTTGCAAAAGAGCAGCTTTCAGGCAAAGGAAGGCAAGAAAAAAGCTTTTATTCTCCCCAAAACGGCGGACTGTATATGAGCGTTGTCATAAAAAACAGCGGAGCTGTTAATGATGCTCTTTTCACGGTAAAATCCTGTCTTGCGGTTTGCAATGCCATAGACAGGCTTTGCGGTGACAAAAACAAGCAGGGCGTTGGAATAAAGTGGGTTAACGATATTTATTATTCCGGGAAAAAGCTGTGCGGTATTCTATGTGAAAAATTCACCGATAAAAATGGCAAAGAATGTGTTGTGGCAGGTTTCGGTATAAACTTTAAGTTTGATCATTCACTTGTTCCCTCAGACCTTAGAAGAACAGTTACATCACTATATGATATGACAAAAAAGCGATATAACCCTATGACCCTTTGCGGTCTTATATGTGAGGAGCTTGAAAAGCTTATTTATAATGCTGATATTTCCGATGAAGAGATTATCTCAGAATACAAAAAACGCTCTGTTGTTATAGGTAAGGAAATAAGTATTATTGCTGCAGACAAAGAGCCTGTTCGTGCGGCAGTACTTGATATCTGTGATGATGGTGCACTGCTTGTACGAACTCAGGACGGCTTTACTCAAAAGCTTTGCGGCGGTGAAATCAGTATTAGGGTGAAAAAATAATTATTTAGTTTAAATTATTGTAAATTTATTGAATTTGTGCGTTAATATTGAATATTTACTCTTGCGTTAAATAAAAGTATATGTTATAATCACTTTGTATTTTTGATTGTTAAAAATTTAATTATATAAGAGAGGTAAAGAAAATGTTAAACAAGAAGACAGTTGAAGACATTCAGGTTGCAGGCAAAAAAGTACTTGTTCGCTGCGACTTCAATGTACCACTTAAGGACGGCGTAATCACAAGTGACAAGAGAATTGTATCTGCACTTCCTACTATCAAGTATTTGCTTGATAACGGTGCAAAGGTTATTCTCTGCTCTCACATGGGTAAGCCTCATGCAATTTTCACAGAAGGCTTCGGTCTTGACAAGAAAGAAAAGAAAAAGGTTGAAGCACTTCCCGAAGCTGAACAGGCAGCAGCTAAAGCAGAGCTTCTTGAAAAAGCAAAGAAGAACGACCCTGTTAAGTTCACATTAAAGCCTGTTGCAAACAGACTTAATGAGCTTCTCGATGGTAAAGTAACTTTTGCTAAGGACATTGTTGGCGAAGATGCAAAGGCTAAGATTGCTGCTTTGAAGGATGGTGAAGCAGTTCTTCTTGAAAATGTTCGTTTTGATGCAAGAGAAACAAAGAACGAAGAATCCTTCTCCAAGGAACTTGCTGCACTTTGCGACTGCTATGTAAATGATGCGTTCGGTAGTGCACACAGAGCACACTGCTCAACAGCAGGTGTTACTTCCTTCGTTAAGGATGCTGTATGTGGCTATCTTATTCAGAAGGAGCTTGAAGTTATGGGCGGTGCTCTTAACGACCCCAAGCGTCCTTTTGTTGCAATCCTCGGCGGTGCAAAGGTTTCCGACAAGATTGGTGTTATTGAAAATCTTATCGACAAGGTTGATACACTTATCATCGGCGGCGGTATGGCTTATACTTTCTTCAGAGCACTTGGCAACACAACAGGTACTTCACTTTGCGAAGAAGATAAGCTTGAGCTTGCTATTGAACTTATGGAAAAGGCAAGAGCAAAGGGTGTTAGCTTCCTTTTGCCCGTTGATAACATGATTGGTAGAGAATACGATGAAAACACAGAATTTATGAGAATTTACTCTGACGCTATTCCTGATGGCTGGATGGGTCTTGACATCGGTCCTACAACTGTAGAGCTCTTCTCCAAGACTATCAAGGGTGCAGGAACTGTTGTATGGAATGGTCCTATGGGCGTTTCTGAATGGAAGAACTTCGCTAATGGTACAGAATCCGTTGCAAGAGCTGTTGCTGAAAGTGGTGCTATCTCCATCATCGGCGGTGGCGACTCTGCAGCAGCAGTAGAAAAGCTCGGCTATGCTGACAAGATGACTCACATCTCAACAGGTGGCGGTGCTTCCCTCGAATTCCTCGAAGGCAAGGAACTTCCCGGTATTTCTGCTTTAAATAACAAGTGATTATTGTACAATTCTATAAAATCGGGTCGATGTAGGCATCGACCCCTACTGTTTGAATAATCCAATAACAATCAGGTATCGGCGACAGCCAATATAAAGTTCTTTTGGTTCCTTTTCTTTCAAGAAAAGGAACAGAAAACCCAACATAAACTAACTAAAAAAGAGGTAAATGAAAATGAGAAGATTAGTAATTGCCGGCAACTGGAAGATGAACAAGACTCCTTCAGAAACAAAGGCGTTTTTAGAAAGCTTAAAGCCTGTAGTAGCAGGCAAGGAAAATTGCGACATCGTTTGCTGCGTTCCTGCAACAAACCTTGCTATTGCAGTTGAAACAGTAAAGGGCACAAATATCAAGATTGGTGCTCAGAACGTACATTTTGCAAAGAGTGGTGCATACACAGGCGAAACAAGTGCAGACATGCTCTGCGACCTTGGCGTTGAATATGTAATTATCGGTCACTCCGAAAGAAGACAGTATTTTGCAGAAACAGATGAAACAGTAAATGCAAGAGTTAAGGCTGCTTTGGAAGCAGGTCTTAAGGTTATTCTCTGCGTTGGTGAGCTTGAAAAGGAAAGAGAACAAGGCATTACTGCTGAGATTCTCGGCAAGCAGACAAAGGTTGACCTTCTTGATGTTACTGCTGAGCAGATGAAGAACGTTATCATCGCTTACGAACCTGTTTGGGCAATCGGCACAGGCAAGACTGCTACAAACGAGCAGGCAGACGAGACTTGCGGTGTTGTAAGAAGTGTTGTTGCTGAGCTTTACGGCAAAGCAGTTGCAGATGAAACCATCGTTCAGTATGGCGGTTCCATGAACGCAAAGAACTGTGCAGATCTTCTCAAGTGCGAAAACGTTGACGGCGGTCTTATCGGCGGTGCTTCTCTCAAGACAGAAGACTTCGGCATTATTGTAGACGCCGCTCAGTAATTTTCTCTTTACTGAAAAGCTAAAGTTACCAGAGTGAAAAGATACTCGCGAAACTCTTTTATAAAAAGGTATGGGACGATGGCCACATCGTCCCATTTTTGTGAAAAAAGAGAACCTAATCAAAGAGAAAAGATATTCGAAAGATTCTTTCTTTGCTTTAATCGTATTTTAATAGTCCCAACCACCAAACAACGTCGGCTGGGACTGCTTTTTTATAGAAAAAAGAAAAAAGGACGCTTCAACGTCCTTTCTCTCATTACCATATGTGTTTTTATTCTTCTACCAGTCCGCTGTTCTTTACTTTTTTAACAAAGTCTTCAACATCCGCTTTTGCTGTTGCTTCATCAATATCATAGGTATTAAGAACAGCTCTCAGGAGTTCTTCTTCGGTTGCACCTTCGGAAAGCTTTTGCCAAAGGAAGCCGCCTGTTTCATTAAGGGTAATCATAACATTTGCTTTTTTTGCTTCCTCGCCTATTGCAACTACTATATATGTGTCCGCTATTTGTCTTAAAATCAATCCATCCTTAATTTTCATATCCTTCTACCCCTTTTTAAATATATTTCCGCCCAAACAGTCTATTGCACAAAGAACCGGGAAATTTTCAACTTCCAGACGCTTTACGCTCTCGCATCCAAGTTCTTCAAAAGCTATTACTTCAAAACTCTTTATACACATCGCCGCCAGTGCCCCTGCTCCGCCTATGGCACAAAAATATACCCCTTTATGCTTTTTTATCGACTGTACCACCTGTTCGTTTCTTGGGCCTTTCCCTATCATTGCAACAAGTCCATTATCCATAAGATATGGTGTGAACACGTCCATTCTTGATGACGTTGTTGGGCCGCATGAGCCTATTGCACTCGACGGAGGCTCGGGAGTCGGGCCTGCATAGTAAATACACGCATTTTTCAGTTCAAAGGGCAGTGGCTTTTTATTTTCGAGGAGCTCTTTTATCTTTTTATGTGCCGCATCACGTGCTGTATATACTGTTCCTGAAAGATAAACCTCGTCTCCAAAACGAATTTCAGGAATTTTCTCCGGCAGATCGGCTGTATTTATATAAAAAACCGACATTTTATTCGCCCCTTAAGGTCTGAGTTATTGAGGTGAAAAAAGAATCCATCTGCGTTTTATGATTTTTGAATATTCCGCTAAGCTCATCCTTTTTGCGATTGAGATATTTAACCTTTTTCAAATTATCCCTTACCGCCTCATCGCTTTGCCTTATAGCTTCCTGTGCCTGTGCTCTTGCTGTTTCTTCCTGAACTCTTGCCTTTTCCTTTGCTGTATCTACAATCTCGCCCGCAAGCTCCTTGGCTCTTACAATAACGCTCTCGGCTTCTTTTCGTGCCTGTGACAGTATTTCCTCGAATTCTTCTGTAAAATTATCTCGTCCTGTATTGCCTGACAAATAATCTTTACTTGTTGCTTCAAGCTGTTTTATTCTCTTTCTATATTCT
>JAGBCG010000055.1 GCA_017938055.1 Clostridia bacterium | reverse complement strand
TCCACTGATCCCGTTATATGTAAGATATCCCCATTGATTGTCAGAACTATATTTAGTAACAAGAACTTTTGTGCCATTTGGTATTTTTGTAACTATGTTTGCTGAACTTGATGCTGATGCCCGAACATTGTGTGCACCATCAGGGTCATTAGCAATATAATATCGTCCTTCTATAGTTAATCCATCATCTGCAAGTTCAAAATCGTTATACCATCCCCAACCAATATAACGACTTTTATACCAACTTTCACTTAATCTGTTTTTACAGACTTTTTCTTGCGACGCTCGAGCATGAACAAAATACCCGTCTCCAACATATATTCCTACATGCCCAGCATCTTTCCCGCAACTACAATCGACGCCGCCATTTTTAAAATATACACACGCACCTATTGGGATGTCTTCATTAATATCTGTTGACTCCCAGACAACGAATCTTTGATATGCATAATTAGCACAATGAATATGATATGCAAAACTGCATCCTATCCCTGCATCAATATATCCATTAGCTACAAAAGCTTGACAATAGTTTGGAGCATAGTAGTTTCCAACCTGGTTTAAAACATTATTTTTGACTTTAGTTTGATTGGTAGTTAATGCAGAAACCTCAATACTTACACAACAAGTTAAAAAAACTATTGCCACTAAAATACTCGGAATAATTCTTTTCATCGTAAAACATCCTCCCCATTTTATTAATTACTTATGGAATTTCAGCACCATTATAAACCGTTTTGGTTTATCTGTCAATATACCATTTCGGTTTATTGTATAATTTTTTTGAAACAATAAACTATGGGGTGATAAAATGTACAAACGCATACGAGAATTACGCGAGGACAAGGATTTGCTTCAAAAAGATTTGGCTGATTATCTCCACTGCACCCAAGTCGCCTACTCCCGCTATGAGCTTGGCACACGCGACATTCCTACCGAGGTACTTATAGCACTTGCGAAATTCCATAATACCAGCACAGATTACATTTTAGGTCTTACTGACGTAAAGGAAAACTATCCGAAAAGCAAAAAATAACCCTCTCGATGACAACAAAATCATAGAGAGGGTTTTTAATATCATTGTTATTGGTAATTTAAAGTTTTTGCGAAGCTTTTTTCAAAAAGCGACCGTACCCCTACGTCACACAAACTAACTACCCAAATATTCTCAAATTTTCTGCCGCAAAGAGCAGGAAAGGTGACAAAATCATAATGGAATCAAATCTGTCAAGTATTCCACCATGTCCTGGGAAGAGATTACTGTAGTCCTTTATGCCATAGCTTCTCTTTATTGCCGAAGCAATAAGATCACCGATTTGCGAAATAATACTCATAACAAATCCCACTGCCAAAAGAACAGGGAAATTGACATCCACATCAAAGCATTTATTTAGCACAATTCCATATACCGAAAAAGCTATTACACAGAAAACAATACCGCCAATCGAGCCTTCAATCGTCTTTTTTGGACTTATTCTCGGTATAAGCTTGTGCTTTCCTATAAATATGCCCGTAAAATAAGCAAAGGTGTCTGTTATCCATGCCGCTATGAATACAAGCAGAAACATGTAAAGACCTATTCCGTCAATTTTTCTTATTGTAGTGAATGCCGCAAAGCACAGCATTACATATAAGGCAGACGTAAAGGTGCAAAATACATCATTTACCTTGATTTTTTCATCAAAGAACACACACATTGCAAGCAGTACCGTAAGATACAGCATTATTATGGCAAGACATGTTCCGTATCCGAAAAAATATGCACAAACCGCACTTAAAACCGATGAAAGTATTGTGGGAATACTGATAAGAAGCTTGTTGTTTGTTCCAACACAGCAAAGCATCTCATATGTTCCAAGTGCCGTGAGAAGTGTCATAACCACAGGAAAAATCCATGTGCCCGAAAATACTACCACAACAATCATAAGCACTGCTATAATTGCTCCGGTAATTATTCTTTGTAACATAATTATATACCTCAATCTCGAACGAAGATGCCGTTCTCAACCTTCAGAATAATAAACTTAGATAGAAAGAATTTCCTTCTTCTTTGCTTCAACAGTCGCATCTGCAAGCTTTGTAAACTTGTCGGTAACGTCCTGAATAAGCTTTTCAGAAGCCTTCTGTTCGTCCTCTGTCATTTCGCCGTTCTTCTTCATGTCCTTAATCTTGTCATTGGCGTCACGACGTACATTTCTGATTGCAACCTTACAATCCTCTCCAAGCTTTTCAGCTTTCTTTGCAAGCTCCTTACGTCTTTCCTCTGTAGGCTGAGGGAACGCAAGACGAATAGCCTTACCGTCGTTCTGGGGATTAATACCAAGGTCGGAAGCCAGAATTGCCTTTTCAATTTCCTTAAGAGCAGACGCATCCCATGGAGTAATAAGCAATGTTCTTGGATCGGGAACACTTATTCCTGCAATTTGGTTTATAGGCATGCTGCTGCCAAAATATTCCACACTAATCTTGTCAAGAGCCGCCGCACTTGCTCTTCCTGCATTAATAGAGCCAAACTCATATTCAAGACTGGAAATGGATTTGCTCATTTTTTCTTCGTAAACTTTTGTGTCGATTTTCATAACCGAAACCTCCTGTTTTTATGTAAATAAAATTTAAACCGTAACTATTGTACCTATATTCTCGCCATTGATTGCTTTATAAATATTTTCAGGCTCATTAAGACCGAAAATTAAAATTGGCAACTTATTATCACGACCGAAAGTAGATGCTGTGCTGTCAATAACCGTAAGGTCGTGGTGAATGATTTCGTCATACTTGATTTCATCGTATTTAACAGC
>JAGBCG010000054.1 GCA_017938055.1 Clostridia bacterium | reverse complement strand
TAAAAAGCAAAATTGCAAGAAAAGAAAAATTAAAATCACAGAAAAGCTTTATATACTTTTTGATTCCTTCGTAATCACGTAAGATGTACTCACGTAAGGTGATAAGACTTGCAAGAGAAGCAATAAAAGTGCCTGTTCCTCCGATGTTTACACCTATCAGAAGCTCTGGATAATTGTCTGTAAACTGACTTAAAAGAATGGCAGAGGGCACATTGCTGATTACCTGACATGACAGAGTGCTGAAAATAAGAGTGCTTTTTGACAGTAAAAAGGAGAATAAATCTCTGACTGCATCAATTCTTGACATGTTTCCCGAAAATACAAAGAAAGCACAAAAAGTCAAAAGTAATGGATAGTCAACCATTTTAAGTGCCTTTTTGTCAGCAAAAAGAAGAACAAGCGGAATAATGATAAGACCGAGTAAATACGGAATACCTCTGAAGACAATAGCAATAGACAGTACAAAAAGAATAAGATACAGAACAGTTCTTTTAGAATCCGGCTTTACAGAAGCGTCTTTTGGAAAGGACAGAGCTTCGGGCTTTATGAATATAAAACAACTAAGCGTTATAAGGGTAATGGACACTAAAAAAGGCAAAAGAAGAATTTGCATAAATTCAAGTGTGGGAATGTTGAATTTTGAGTATAAATAAAGATTTTGTGGGTTGCCAAAGGGAGTAAGCATACCGCCGAGGTTTGCGGCAATGTTCTGCATAATAAAGGTAAACGCCATGTACTGCCTTTTGCCCGTTGTATCAAGCACAAAAAAGCCAAGAGGAAGAAATGTGAGAAGAGCCATGTCGTTGGCAATGAGCATTGAGCCGATAAAGGTTATGTAGACAAGAGCAATGACACAGCTTCGCAGATTGCCGAACTTTTTTACTATCTGCTTTGCGAGAAAATAAAAGAAGTTTACGTTCTTCAATGCACAAACAACAGCAAGAACGCAGAAAAGACAGACTAAAGTTTTTACATCAAAGTAACTTATGTATTGCTTGTCCGGAGGAACAATAAACATTGTTATGAGCATTACCGTAAGTGCAATGGAGAATACGGCATTTCTTTTAAAAAATCTGATTATGGCTTTCATAAAAATCTCCCTGTGAATAAATCCACATAATATAATATCACTTTGCCGAAAAATGTCAAGAGGTTTTGTATTGACGCTTCCTTGACAAAAAATCACTGAAAGATTATAATGTATAAAGAAATTTAAAAGGAGAAAAATGATGCATAACGAACTGACGGCAGTAGATATAAAAAAGATGCAGGAGGAAGTGGAGTACAGAACGTGTGTGCTTCGTCCTCAGCTTTTAAAGGAGGTTGTTCGCACACGTGCTTTCGGCGACCTTTCGGAAAATGCAGAGTATCACATTGCAAAGCAGGAGAAAAACGCAAATGAAAGAAGAATCCGTTTCCTTAAAAACATGATAAACACAGCGGTGATTGTGGAAATAGAGGGCGATGAGCAAACGATAGGTCTTTTTGATACAGTAAAGGTATATGTTCCCGAGGATGACTGTGAGGAGCAGTATCAGATTGTAACAACCATGCGTGCTGAGATTATGGAAAACCGTATCAGTAATGAGTCACCTGCAGGTAAGGCATTGCTTGGCAGAAAAATCGGTGAAACGGTAACCATTCAAGTAAATCCGCAGTATAGCTATGATGTTGTAATACGTGAAATAATAAAGGGAAAAGATGACGAAAATATTGAATTAAGATAGTATAATACAGAATAAATTGACCATAATAATCCTTGAGGTGATAAAAATGACTCTTACACAAAAAGAAATGAGTCTTCTTAAGGATTTGAAGGACCAGGAACAGCTTTGTATTGATAAGTATACAAAGCACGCTTCATGTGCTGTTGACCCACAGCTGAAGAATCTTTTTTCTCAGCTTGCATCTGCTGAAACACAGCATCTTCAGGGACTTTGTGAGCTTGAAAAGGGAACAGTGCCACAGCAAAACGGCTCAGGAAATTCCCAGATGCCCACATTTACAAAGTACCATAACAGTGAAAATCAGGATAAAAAGAATGACTGCTATCTGTGCACCGACCTTTTGACAGGTGAAAAGGGAGTGTCAAGCCTTTATAATACCTGCATTTTTGAATTTGTAGATGAAAACGCAAGAACCTATCTTAATTCTATTCAGAAGCAGGAGCAGAATCACGGTAAAATGATTTATGACTATATGACTGCTAACGCAATGTATTAAGTTTTTCAGGGCTTGTATCAAAAGTATTGGTACAGGCCTTGTTTTTTTATAATTAGATAAAAACATAACAGGACGATGTAAATGAATATCGTCCTGTCTTTTGTGATTGTATCATTAGTAGCTATAATTTGCCTGTTATGTGTACATGAAGGAATGGTGTTTGCTTTCAAGTATTGCAAGATAATTTTTACATTCATTTTTTGCATTGTCAAGGCAGAGCGTTCTGTAGTTTCCGCACTCAGTCTCGGAGTATCCAAAAACCTCACCATCATATGCAATAATGTCACGTAATACCTGCTTTACAACTTCAAGAACTGTTTTGTTGTCGGCGTTTCTTATAAGAAGATAAAAGCCGGTCTGACAACCCATAGGCCCAAAGTAAATGACGTCATCGGCTATTTTTGAGTTTCTCACAAATGTGGCAAACATATGCTCAAGGGTGTGCATTGTTGAGTTGTCCATAAAGGAAAAGCTGTTTGGCTTTCTTGTTCTTAAATCGTAAGTAGTAATGTCACCGTCCACACGTGAAACGTAAATGCCCTCGTCAAGAACGGTGTGGTCAACTGTAAAGCTTGTAATTTTTTCCATATCAAAATCTCCAGTATGTGCTTTTTACTTATTTTAAAGTAGAAGCTTGTATTTGTTTTACTGCTTAAATATAACACTTTTATGGATAATTGTCAATGAATAAACTTTAAAAACGAGCGTTTTTGAATTGTTTTGAGCATTATTTAATATATTAATGTAAAAAACATAAAAAAATCGTAAAAATGCTTGACATTTAGTAAAAGGTATGTTATAGTATCAGTGTAAGAGAATAGAAAGGATTAAAGAGCGGTCACCGGATCGCTCTTTAAAGTTTGTTAGGGACAAAATTAAGTAGAGGTGAATGTTTTGCAGGAAAAGAAAAAAGGTAATATTGCATCCCGCGTGCATGAGCTTGTGAAAGAAACAGTAGAGGAATGTGGATGTATTCTCTGGGATGTTGAATTTGTAAAGGAAGGCAGCGACCATAATCTGATAATCTATATTGATAAACCTGAGGGAATATCACTTGATGACTGTGAAATGGTAAATGATGCCGTAGAGCCAATTCTTGATGAGGCAGACCCGATTGACGGAAGCTATTTTCTTGAAATATCTTCACCGGGACTTGAAAGAGAATTAAAAACAGTCCAGCATATAAAAGCGTTTCTTGGCGAAAGAGTACTTGTAAAGCTTTATGCCGCAAAGGACGGAAAAAAAGCGTATGACGGAAAAATAACGGCATTTGATGAAGAAAAAAATGAAATTACACTTGCAACCGATGCCGAAACGGTGATTCTTACACTAAAGGAATGTGCAAGCATAAAAACAGTGTGTGAGTTTTGATGAATAAAAAATAACATAAATATGGAGGAAACAAAGAAAAAATGAATAAGGAATTTTTCAAAGCACTTGACCTTCTCGAAAAGCAGAAAAATATTCCCAAGGAATATATGATTGCCAAGGTTGAGGCGGCACTGCAGAGTGCATTTAAAAAGGATAACGGATATTCAAATGTAAGAATTGTGCTTGACCCTGTAAAGCAAGATGTTAAGGTGTATAAACAGCTTACGGTTGTTGATCCTGAGGCAGAGGAAGAAATAACACCTTTTGAGTACTATGGGTATGATCCGGATGAGGACAAAGAAGGCTTTGAGCCATTTGGTGACGAGGAGTATGAGCCTTATGAGCCTGATGTTGACGAAAACGGAGAGCCTATAAAGCTCACAAGAAAGCACATATTTAATGAAAAGACAGAGATTACACTTGAGCAGGCAAGAGAAATCAGTAAAAAGTATAATCTTGGTGATATAGTTGAAATAGAAGTAAAGCCAAAGAACTTCGGACGTATTTCAGCACAAACCGCAAAGCAGGTTATTATCCAGGGTATACGAGAAGCTGAACGTGATATAATGGTTAAGGAATACGAGAGCAAGAAGGAAGAAATAGTAACAGCTATTGTTTCAAGAGTAGATCCTGTTACGGGAAATGCTGTGCTTGAGCTTGGTAAAAATGAGGTAACACTCTTCAAGAATGAGCAGATTCCCGGAGAAAGACTTACAGAGGGCGATAAAATCAAGGTGTATGTCACCGTGGTTAAAAAGGAAACAAAAGGACCAACAGTGGTGCTTTCCAGAAAGCATCCCGGACTTGTAAAGAGATTGTTTGAACTTGAAGTGCCTGAAATTCAGGACGGAACTGTTATTATTAAGGCAATTTCAAGAGAAGCCGGTTCAAGAACAAAGATAGCAGTTTATTCAAGAGATGAAAACGTAGACCCAATAGGCTCATGTATTGGACCTAAGGGAATACGAAAGAATAATATTACAGCTGAAATCAAGGGCGAAAAGATTGATATAGTAAAGTTCAGCGAGGACGCAGAGGAATTTATACGTGCATCTCTTTCACCGGCACAGGTTGTATCGGTAAAGGAAACAGGAGAGCGTTCATGTTATGTGCTTGTAGAGGATGATCAGCTTTCACTTGCAATAGGTAAAGAAGGACAGAATGCAAGACTTGCGGCTCGTCTTACAGGCTTCAATAAGATTGATATTAAGAGCGTATCGGCAGCACGTGCAGCGGCTTTCAATGACATAATTGAGGGCAAGAATGAAGCGGCAAGCTCATTTGGCGGCAAGCTTGCAGAGGCACTTAAGATTATCAAGCAGAACGAAGAATAAAAAATAGCCTAAACCAATCTTGTGTATTTCACAGTAAGAAAGGTAAATATATGCCGAATAACATAGTAAAAAAAACACCCGAAAGAAAATGCATGGGGTGCAATGAAAAAAAGCCTAAAAAAGAGCTTGTGAGAGTAGTAAGAACTCCCGAAGGAGAGGTACTTCTTGATTTGACAGGAAAAAAATCAGGAAGAGGAGCCTATATTTGCGGGAAGATATCCTGCTATGAAAAAGCACTGAAAACCAACCGACTTGAAAGATGCCTTGAAGCAGAGATACCGGACAAGGTTTATGAAGCAGTCAAGGAAAGCTTACAGGAGGATGATGGTTGATGACACTTGATTTTACACCTGAAGAGCTTGAAAAGAGCCGCGAAAAAATACTTGCGGCACTGTCACTTTCAAGAAAAGCGGGCAAATGCGTGTTAGGGACAGACATGTGTACCGAAAAAGTCAGGAATAATGCTGTAAAGCTTGTAATATACGCAAATGACTTGTCTGATAATACCTTGAAAAGAATCAAGGATTGCACAAGCTACCATAAAGTGCAGAGCATGGCACTTGATATTTCAAAGGATGAGCTTGGAGCAAGACTGGGTAAAAGAAGCTCAGTTTCGTGTGCCGCAATTATGGACGAGGGATTTGTAAAAATACTCGAGAAAATCTACGCTGAAATACACACAGAATCTACGGAGGTGCAGCAATAATATGGCATTGAATACCAAACTTAAAATAAGTAATTTTGCAAAAGATATAGGCTTGAAAAGTAAGGAAATAGTAGAAATACTTAAGGAAAAGGGTATAGACGGCAAGTCTGCCTCATCCTCACTTGAGCATGAAGAAGTAAGTATTATTCTTCAGCATTATACCCTCTCAAGCACTGTTGAGGATATTGGTGCATATCTGTCTTTTTCCAAAGAAGAGCCTAAAAATAAGGAAAAACAGGAAACACCCAAGCAGAATACCGAAAACAAGACTGAGGTAAATAAAGCTCAAGCACAAGAGCCTCAGAAGACACAGCCTAAGACTGAAGTAAAGAAGCCTGCGGATGCTCAGCCTGAACAAAAGATGAAGCAGGAAAGAACAAAAGTTGAGGCAAATACAGCATCAAGACAAGAAAGCAACAGAGATGGTGCTCGCAGAGAGGGCTTTAATAACCATGGTCAAAGTGGTGACAGATTTAATCAGGGACAGTATAAAAAGCCTTTTGATCAGAATAGAAAACCTGGCTTCGGACAGAATAACGGTGCACCCAAATCCTTTGACAGAAATGGCGACAAGGGAATGTCTTTAAATGAAAGACAGCTTGAAAAGCAGATCAGCAAAATATCAAAGGAAAGTGTACAGCTTGCAAAACAGGAAGGTAAAAATATTGAGCCTTATTCTGGTTTTGATAAAAATGAAAGATTTGATAAGTATGCAAATGTGAAATTCACAAAGGACGGCTTTGTAAATGTGGATGTTCCCTCGCAAAAAGCTCCTCAGAAGCCTAAGTTCCAGAAAAATAATAATGGATATAATCCCAATAAAGATAAGGATGAGGAGTCACAGTCTGTAAGACAGCCAAGCTTAAAGCCCGTGTTTGATAAGGACGGTCATATCAGAAGCCGTTACGCAGGCACACGAATTGAGGGTGCACAGCCGGCATTTGACAGTGAGGGTAAGGTGGTAGTCGATATCAGAACAAGCGAGGTTGACCTTTCAAAGTATGATGAAAGACTTGATAGCCTTGTTCCCGATGCACTTGATAATGAAAGAGGTCCCAAGGGAAGTAAGAAAAAAAATCAGGGCGGAGTACAAAAGGGCGTCGGTGGAAGAAT
>JAGBCG010000053.1 GCA_017938055.1 Clostridia bacterium | reverse complement strand
GACGGAATCAGCCTTATCAATACGCTGTTTGGTATGAGAATAAATCTTAGAAACAGAAAGCCTGTAATTGCAAATAAAATGGGTGGATTTTCGGGAAGTGCAATACTTCCTGTGGCACTCAGATGCGTGTATCAGGTATACGATGCTGTCAGCATACCCATAATCGGTATGGGTGGCGTTTCGTCTGCAGAGGACGTAATTGAAATGATGCTTGCGGGAGCAACGGGCGTACAGGTGGGTGCGTATAATCTTGTAAATCCTTACGGAAGTAAGGAAATAGTTGAGGATTTGCCAAGAGTTATGGAAAAGTATAAAATAGATTCACTTGAAAAAATAATAGGAGGAGCACATTAATGGGTAAGGACGTTATAATCGCTTGTGACTTTGCAAGCAAAAAGGCTTTGTTTGATTTTCTTGATTTGTTTAAAGAAGAAAAGCCTTTTCTCAAGGTTGGCATGGAGCTTTTCTATGCCGAGGGACCTGAAATTGTAAGAGAAATAAAAAAGAGAGGTCATAAAATTTTCCTTGACCTTAAGCTTCACGATATTCCAAACACCGTTAAAAAGTCCATGAGTGTGCTTTCGGGACTTGATGTAGATATGACAAATCTTCACGCAGCAGGTACAATTACAATGATGCAGGCGGCACTTGAGGGATTGACAAGACCGGATGGTACTCGTCCTTTGCTTATTGCTGTAACTCAGCTTACAAGCACAGACCAGGAAAGAATGGAAAATGATTTGCTTATTAAAGAGCCTATAGATAAGGTTGTTATGCACTATGCTTATAACGCATAGGTTGCAGGACTTGATGGGGTGGTTTGCTCTCCTCTTGAAGCAGGAAAGGTGCATGAAACATGCGGTGAAAAATTCCTGACTGTAACTCCCGGTGTTCGCTTTGCTGATGGCGAAATTGGTGACCAGAAGAGAGTTATGACTCCCGCACAAGCTAAGGAAATCGGCTCTGATTATATCGTCGTAGGACGTCCCATCACAGCAGCAGATGACCCTGTTGCAGCCTATAGAAGATGTGTTGCTGAGTTTTGTGATTAGTTAGTTTTTGTAACTGAAATCTTTTTCGCTTTCAAAATAAGGTACCCAGCTTTGCTGGGTTCGAGATTTCAACCAAATCAAAGATTTGGCAAATCACTTAAAGCTTAGCAAAGAACTTTAATTTGGCTGTCGCCACCAAAAAACTTGATTTATTTAAAAGTCTTTGAAATACAACGTTTGCACTGTAAAACACTTCGTACAAAACCCTTTTTTGAGGGTGGAGGGCACCCTGCCAGGAGGGAAATCAGCGGAGTGTCGGGAGAAGTGTGCTGGGAATAAGGATGTACTTTCTTAATTTGAAAAAAAATTTCCCGACCGAGCCATCCCTCTATTAAGGGAGCGTTTTTGCCTTCTTTTGAGGCGTGTCAAAAGAAGGTCGCTGTCCGCAGACAGCTAAGTCTTGTTATATATTGTATATCTTAGAGTAAAAAAACAATAGAAAAGAGGATATAAAAAATGAACATTAAAATTGAAG
>JAGBCG010000052.1 GCA_017938055.1 Clostridia bacterium | reverse complement strand
TCCTTATATGTATTATACAATAAAACTTTATTGTTTTCAATGCACAATAATACCATATATTTATGAGTTTTTTTGTGCAACAATCACAAAAGTAACATAGACTTACTTTCCTGACAGTCAAATCATTTATTATTACATTTTCACAGATGTAAAGATTATTTCATCAAAAAAGGGAGCCTTCCGGCGTCCCTTTAGCATACTATATTTGAAATAATTATTGTGATTAAAGAAAATCTCATATATTTACTTTATTTTAAGTCTTTCCACTTCCTCGCCGTCAGCAGTAACATAGCAGGTATAGTTTGTTTCATATATTACAAATCCCGGCTTTGAGCCTTGTGGCTTTTTTACGTTTCTTACCCTTGTATAGTCTACAGGTGCCTGAGGAAGCTCTTTTTGCGAGCTGTAATATGCCGCTATCATTGCACATTGCGTAAAATCCTCTGCCGGAGGTTCATCCTTACCGCATCTCATAACAACGTGAGAACCGGGTGCATTTTTAATATGAAACCAATAATCGTCCTTTGAGGCAAGCTCTGTTGTAATATAGTCATTATGCAGATTATTTTTACCGCAAAGCACTTCATATCCGCCGCTTGTAATAAATTTCATTGGCTTATACTCTTTCTTAAGAGCGTTTTTATATTCCTTTTTATTCTTTGTCATAGCCCGACGCAAATTGTCAAGCGTCTTGCCGTAACCTGCAACAGACAGCTCTGTTCTTATCTGAGACAAATCCGCCTCTGTTTCCGCCTTTGTCAGACTGTCGAAAATTGTATCAATATATGCAATTTCTTTTTCGGATTCTTCAATCTGCTTTGCAAGCATAATTTCTGCAGACTTTGCCTTATTATACCTTTTATAATACTGCTGTGCGTTCTGAGCGGGTGTATATCTTTCATCAAGCAAAACCGTAACTGTAGGCATTGTCTGGTCATAATAATCAACAAGCTCTACCTTTGTCATGCCTTTTTTCAGCATATAAATATTTGCCGTTATTAAGTCGCCGAAGCGTTTGAAGTTTTCCTTATTTTCGCAATCCTTTAAGCTCTGCTTTTGAAGTGCAGTCTTTTTGGTAATTCGGGAGGATGCATTTGTCAACAGTCTCAAAATATCTTGTCCTCTGTGCTTAATTCTCTCCTGCTTATCTTTTTCACAATAAAAATCATCCAGAAGAGAACTGATTTGCTCATATTTTTTAACGGAAACTCCTGTCCCGTACTGTCTTATTTCACAAAACGAAAAATCTATTACCTTTCCCTTAACATCTCCAACAAGACAAGGGTCAAATTTTTCTTGCTTGACATTTCCGTAAATACTGTCAAAATAAAACCACAGTTTTTCAGCATCACATTCACCAAGAGGAGTACTTGTGTTTTTGGTGGCTCTGTAAACAATTTCCCTTGCAACAAGTGGTGAAAGCCCCGAATAGTTTGCTATCAGGTACTTATCTGCCGCACCGTTTCTGCCATTCTCTACGTCTTGCTTCATTTTCTCTATAAACGTATACCTGTCTACGCACAGTGCTTCCGTTTTACCATCCTGCCTTGGAGGATTTTCATATTCAAATCCGCAAAGCACCTGACGTTTATTTGTGGCAGAAAGACTTATGGGATGAAGCACTGCCATAATACGTCTGTTTTCATCAAGAAAAATCACATTACTGTAAGTACCCATGATTTCACACACAAGATACTTAACGCTTGAGTATCCCATTTCATCTGCCGAGGTAAGCTTTATTTCAACTGCTCTGTCAAAGCCTATCTGACGCACATTAAGAATATGTGCACCCGACAAGTGCTTACGCAAAAGCATACAGAACATTGGCGGCTGCATGGGATTTTCACGCTCTGCGGTTATGAAGCTTACACGTGAAGCACCTGCACTTGCAGACAAAAGAAGTTTTCTGTTCTCTCCCGACGTTCTTATGCCAAGTATTATTTCGTCCCTCTCAGGCTGGTATATTTTATCAACTCTTGCACCAATGACGGTTTTCTTAAGCTCACTGACCACCGCCGCCATTACGCCTGCATCAAAAGGCAATTTGCTTTCCTCCCATTAATGTATACAGGTATACGGACATTCTACGTCAAAAACCTGCACATCAAGTTTTTCAAATTTATTTTTCAAAAGTGTCGCTATCTCATCGCAAACAGGATTTTCTGTATAATAATGACCGCAGTCATACAGAGAAAATCCAATTTCTCTTGCAGCAATAAAAAGGTGATGTGACACTTCCGATGTCACAAAAGCATCGGCACCTACCTCAACTGCTTCAAAAACAAAATCCTTTCCTGCTCCGCCCACAACCGCAACAGTTTTAACACTTTTTTCTTCACACATCGCACATCTTATATCGCAACCCAGCTTCTGCTTTAAAAGCTTTGCAAACTCCAAAGGTGACATTTCTTTTTCAAGACTGCCGATACGTCCTATATTGCCGGTTTCTCCACCAAACGGCAGTACATTCTTAAGTCCCAGCGTTCTTGCAAGAACATCGTTTACGCCGCCATTTGCACTGTCAAATCTTGTGTGATAAGACAAAACGGTAATATTATTTTCAATAAGCTTTGCTATATTTTCATAATCCCTGCCACGAATCCCTGACAGCTTTTTAAATATAAACGGGTGATGGGTAACAACAAGATTTATTCCATGCAAAACAGCGTAATCCAAAGCGTTGTCAGTTAGTTCAAGACAAACTAACACCTTATTAACAGCCATTGTTTTATTTTGGCACACCATCAACCCGTCATTGTCCCAGCTTTCAGAAAGGGACGCCGGTGCAATACTGCTTAAATACTCATCAATCATTGCAACGCTGTACATCTAACTTCACCTCAATATTTTTCATTTCCTGCAAAAGCTCTTTAAGCTGCTCGCTTTCAAGTCCGCTTTTTTCTCTGTTGTCAAGTGCTTTTTCCGTTATCTTTATCCGGCGTTTGAGTTGTCTTTCAAACAGTGATGTTCCCTTTTCTATATTATGCTTTCCAAGAAGCATTTCAGCTTTTGTTCCCTGTCTTTTCTTTCCGTCATATACTGCCGAAATTATGGCATACACCCTATCTTTATCAAGTACCATAACCTCGTCGGTGATTTGAAAACCATTGGTATACAGGTATACTCTGAGTTCATCCTCACTTGTCATTGGCTGAAGAATGAATTTTATTTTCCCTTTAAGCTCATCACTGCGTAAAAAATGTGCTTTTCTCAAAATATCAGCAATTAGCTCTCCGCCCATTCCCAGAATAAAAATGCGGTTTGCTTTTACATTATCAAGTCCGTCAAGACCGTCTGTACAAACAACATCTATGTACTCACACAGCGGCTTTCCCATAAGAGTTCTGCGTGATACATTTTCTTTTGCTTTATTTACAGGTCCCTTGTTTATGTCGCATGCCGTTACATGAGAGCATATTCCGCTTTGCACAAGATAAATTGCAAGCTTTGCATGGTCGCACCCAACATCTATTGCACAAAGATTTTTTGTTTCACCGTCATACAAAGATACGGCGGCGATTTCCGCCGCCGCACAAAGCCGATTTGACGGTAATGTGAGCTGTCTTGACATTACTTATCCAGAAGCTTGTTAAGCTTTTCAACCAGCTCATCAGCATCTACACCATGAACCTCACAAGCCATTTCAATGCTCTCTCCTCTTGCCGAGGGACAGCCAAGACAATGCATACCGATTTCAAGGAAAACGGGTGCTGCTTGCGGTGCAATATCGAGAATATCACCAATGATTGTATCTTTTGTAATCTTTTCCATCTTTATTTACCTCCGTTTGTTTATTCTACATTTTTATTATAAACCACATTTATAGTTTTTGCAATAGCTTTCTAAAGGATTTTGCAATTTTTCAAGAGGAAAAAACAACTATCACTTATTTTCCTCATTTTCTT
>JAGBCG010000051.1 GCA_017938055.1 Clostridia bacterium | reverse complement strand
TTGTTCTTGATGCAAGCATAGGAACGGGTATGGAGGTTGTTGAAGCTGATACGGTAGTGCTGACTGTAAGTAAAAAAACATTCAAGCGTCCCGAAAAAAACGAACAAACAGATACCGGCAGTGGTGGACAGACTACAGAAACAACAACGGAAACTCCTTCTGTTACAGAAAATGATGTACCGCCGGCGTCGGAAAGCCCGACAGAATCTGTAACACCCCCTGTGACAAAACCTGAAAATAATGATTCTTCAGAATCAAGTGTAGAAGCATTGTTGGGAATGCGACAGGAAAACTAATTTCAATATAGATACGGAGAAAAAACGTGGCAATAAAAAATTGCGGAATTATTGTTAAAAGTACGGGTGGACTGTATACAGTTGAAAAGCAGGACGGAACGTGCGAGGAATGTCGTGCCAGGGGTGCTTTCAGACATAGCAGAATAACACCTCTTGCGGGTGACCGAGTTGTGTTTGAAAAGGATGACGGCAGGGAAGGCTTTATTACGGAAATACAGGAAAGAAAAAACAGCCTTATACGTCCATCTGTTGCAAATGTTGACTTGCTTTGTGTGGTTGTTGCCGTGAAAGACCCTGACCCAGACCTTTTTATTCTGGATAAGCTTTTGGCAGTGGCAAAGAAAAACGGAATTGACGTGCTGATTATAGTAAATAAGGTGGATACGGCAAATCCAAAGGAGCTTATTAATGCTTATAACGAGGCAGGCTTTGAAACGGTGGAATTTTCTGCTGTAAAAAAAGAGGATTTTTCCAAAGAGATAAAAAAAATAAGAGAAAGAGTCGGCGGAAAAGTGAGCTTTTTCACGGGTGCTTCGGGTGTTGGAAAATCAAGCGTGATGAATGTGGTGTTTCCTGAACTTTGTTTGGAAACAGGGGAAATCAGTAAAAAGATTCAACGTGGAAAGCATACTACACGCGTGACAACACTTTTCAAGATAGAAAAAAACACTTATGTAGGAGATACTCCGGGCTTCAGTATGCTTGACGTGTCAGGCTTCAATATGCTGGATATTGATACGTTGCTTTCGTGTTTTCCTGATATTGCAAAATATGCGTGTGACTGTAAATATAAAAAATGCACACATGTGTGCGAGGACGGTTGCAGTGTTATGGCGGCACTGAAAGATGGGAAAATTGTCAAATCAAGACATGACAGCTATGTTGCACTTTTCAATGAGCTTAAAGATATAAAACCTTGGGACACCAGGGACAGACTTTAAAATAAAGCCTTTTAAGGAGGAGTAAAGCCAAATGGCCAAAAAGACAGGAGAATACGGCAATCAAAGTATTTCGTCACTCAAAGGACCTGACAAAGTCAGAAAAAGACCTGCGGTTATTTTCGGCTCAGATGGTCTTGAGGGCTGTGAACATTCATTTTTTGAAATACTGTCAAACTCCATAGATGAAGCAAGAGAGGGTTACGGTAACGTAATCAATATTACTTGTAAAAAGGATAAGACACTGATTGTTGAGGACTTTGGACGAGGTGTACCTCTTGACTGGAATGAAAATGAACAGAGATATAACTGGGACCTTGTTTACTGCGAGCTTTATGCGGGCGGTAAATATGATAATGATGAGGGAGAAGCTTATGAGTACTCCCTTGGACTTAATGGTCTTGGTGCATGTGCTACCCAGTGCAGCTCTGAATTTATGAATGTTACAAGCTATACCAAGCAGGGAAAGTATTCCATTTCATTTGCAAAGGGACTTCCCACAAGTGAGCTTATCATTGAGGATCCTGTAAGACGCAGAACGGGTACGGTTGTCGAATGGAAGCCTGACCTTGAAGTGTTTACCGATATTAATATCACACTTGAATACTTTGAGGAAGTTCTTAAAAAACAGGCAATCGTTAACAGTGGTCTTACTCTTAATCTTGATTATGAAAATGAGGACTCAAGTCATACAAAACGCACATACCTTTATCAAAATGGTATTGTTGACTATATAAATGAGCTTATCACACTTTCTGATGTGCCTGCTGCTGTGAGCGAAACCGAGGAAAAAAAAGACGGTGAGGAAGATGAAAACGAAGCAGAGGAAGAACAGCAGGCTCTTGATGTAGAAAAGGATGCAGATACCTCAAGAACTCTTGCACTGTCAACTCCTGCGTATTTTCAGACGGAAAGACAGGGACGTGACAGAGAGGATAAGCCTGAGTATAAACTGAAAGTTGAAGCGGTGTTCTGCTTCTCAAATACAGTTAACAGAATTGAATACTACCATAATTCAAGCTATCTTGAACACGGCGGCTCTCCCGATAAGGCTGCAAGAAGTGCGTTTGTAAAGGCGTTTGATACTTACCTTAAAAACAATAATAAGTATAATAAAACCGAAAGCAAAATCACCTTCGGTGACGTAGAGGACTGCCTTGTGCTTGTGGTTAATTCTCATTCTACACGTACAAGTTATGAGAATCAAACCAAAAAGGCTATTACAAATACATTTATAACGGAAGCTATGACACAGTTTTTCCTCCATTCGCTTGAGGTGTTCTTTGCGGAAAATCCCAAACAGGCGGAAAAGTGTGCACAGCAGGTGCTTATCAATAAGCGAAGCAGAGAAAACGCCGAAAGCACAAGAATAAACATCAAGAAAAAACTGTCGGCTAATATTGATATCGTAAACAGAGTTGAAAAGTTCTCTAACTGTCGCAGTAAGGATGTAAATAAGAGAGAACTGTTCATCGTCGAGGGTGACTCGGCAAAATCAAGCTGTATGCTTGCACGTGACCCTGATTTTCAAGCAATTATGCCGGTTCGAGGTAAGACGCTTAACTGCTTGAAGTGTGGCTTTGACAGAATCTTTAAGAGCGATATTATAGTTGATTTGCTAAAGGTCGTTGGCTGCGGCGTTGAGATGGGAAAAAGTAAAGGCTCAGGAAAACAGCTTGCTGACTTTGATCCCGATAGCCTGAAATGGAATAAAATTATTATCTGTACCGATGCCGACGAGGACGGATATCAGATAAGAACTCTTATTTTGACGATGTTTTATAGACTTTTGCCATCACTTATAAAAATGGGAAAGGTTTATATAGCAGAATCTCCACTTTATGAGATTTCTTCAAAGTCGGGTATACGCTTTGCTTATAATGAAGCAGAAAAAGCTGCAATACTCAAAGAAATTGAGGGAGAAAAGCATACAATAAAACGCTCAAAGGGACTTGGTGAGAATGATCCGGATATGATGAATTTTACAACCATGAATCCTAAGAGCAGACGACTTATACGAATTAATCCCGAGGACGAGCAGGCAACGTATATAATGTTCAATACACTTCTGGGGGATGACCTTGCGGCAAGAAAAGACTATATTTCAAAGTACGGGGCAGATTATATTGACCTTGCAGACGTTTAAAACCGAAAGGAGATTTTTATGCATACAATAGCGGCTCTTGCAAGCGGTGCAGGCAGAGCAGGAATATCGGTTATACGCCTGTCAGGCGATGACGCCGTTGAAATTGCAGGTAAAGTTTTTATTCCTTTCGGTAAATACAACAGCCTTTTAGAATGTGAAAGTCATAAGCAGGTATATGGTAAAATCGTAGGAAGTGACAAAAAGCGAATTGATACGGGACTGTGTACATGCTTTTTGGCACCACATTCGTATACAGGTGAAAATGTTGTTGAGATAAGCTGTCATGGAAGTCCTGTTGGTGTAAGCATGATTTTGACAGCATTGTTTGAAAACGGTGCTAAGGCGGCACTGCCCGGAGAATATACAAAGCGTGCATTTGTAAATGGCAAGCTTGATTTGACAATGGCGGAAGCTGTAGGACAGCTTATAGATGCTGACAGTACTGCACAGGTGAAGCTTTTTTCGGCACAGCTTGAGGGAAGCGTTGGAAAGCTTGTAAAAGAACAGGCAGATAAGCTCACACATCTTCTTGCATCGGTTTATGCGTATATCGACTATCCCGATGAGGACATGAGGGATGTTACGGACGAGGAAATGAAGTCTGAGCTTGAAAAAATCAAAAACGAGCTGAAAAGGCTGACGGGTACTTTTTCTACAGGTCTTGCAATAACCGAAGGTGTGCCCACGGCTATAGTGGGACTTCCGAATACGGGCAAAAGCTCTCTTTTAAATGCACTTTTGGGCTATGAGAGAGCCATAGTCACAGATGTTGCAGGTACTACACGTGATGTTGTTACGGAAAGCGTTGTTGTGGGAAACATCAAGCTTAATCTTTCGGACACAGCAGGCATACATGAAACACAAGATACCGTTGAAAAAATTGGAGTTGAACGCTCTAAAGGAAAACTGAGCGACAGCAGACTGGTTTTAGGTGTGTTTGACGTTACAAAATTGCTTGATGAGGGTGATAATGAAGTAACACAGCTTCTTTTACAGGCAAAGCAAATAAAAGATGTAATTATAGTGCTAAATAAGTGTGATTTGGCAAACAGTGATGAGCATGAAAAGTTCTTTAAAGAAAAAGGCTTTGAAAAAATTGTCTGCATAAGTGCAAAGAAAAAAGAGGGACTTGAAGCGTTGGAAAAGGTTCTTACAAGTCTTTATCCCGATGCAGATATGGCAGAAAGCGGACTTGTTCTGACAAATGCAAGACAGCATGCAGCACTGACGTGTGCTGTATGTGTCATTGAAAGAGCACTTGAAGCACTTAAAATGCTTACGCCCGATACAGCATGTCTTGATATCGAGTCGGCACTGGGACAACTGCTTGAAGCAGATGGCAGGAGCGTTTCGGAGGAAATAGTAAATGATATTTTCTCACACTTCTGCGTAGGTAAATAGGCAATAAATTTTTAGGAGATATATATGATAGTACAACTTGAAGAAGCAAAATTACAGTTAAATCAGCTTTCCCAGGACTCAAAAGAGTTAAAGGAAGCATTGAACATTGATGAGCTTGCGGCAAAGGTAGAACAGCTTGAAAAGGAAACCTGTGACGAGGGCTTCTGGAACAGAGATGATACACAGGCGGTAATGAGCGAGCTTAATAATGCAAGAAATGTAGTTACAACCTATAATGACTTTGCAGATGGCATAGATGGCCTGTACGAAATGATAGAAATGGCACTTGAGGAGGACGATGAAACCTTTACGGAGGACATATTGTCTGAGCTGTCACGTCTTTCAAAAAGCTATGATGCTCAACGAATAATGGCACTTTTGTCGGGTGAATTTGATAAGAATAATGCAATTCTTTCCATTCATCCGGGAGCCGGCGGAACAGAGGCTCAGGACTGGGCACTTATGCTTTACAGAATGTACTGCCGCTGGGCCGAAAAAAGAGGCTTTAAGGTAAAGCTCCTTGACTATCTTGACGGTGAAGAAGCAGGAATCAAGAGTGCAACAATTCTTATAACGGGCGACTATGCATATGGCTATCTCAGAAGTGAGGTTGGAGTTCACAGACTTGTACGAGTATCACCTTTTGATAGCTCTGGAAGAAGACATACTTCCTTTGCATCAGTGGAAGTAATGCCTGAGTTTAACGATGAGATTGATATTGAGATTCGTGATGAGGATATCGAAATGGAAACCCACAGAGCCAGCGGTGCAGGCGGTCAGCATGTCAATAAAACCGACTCTGCGGTAAGAATCACCCATAAGCCTACAGGTATTGTGGTAGGGTGTCAGACCGAAAGAAGCCAGCTTCAGAACAGAGAAACCTGTATGAAGATGTTAAAGAGTAAGCTTATGGAAATAAAACAACGTGAAAAGCTTGATAAGATTGAGGATATCAAAGGCGAAAAGCTCAATATTGAGTGGGGAAGCCAGATTCGTTCCTATGTGTTCATGCCTT
>JAGBCG010000050.1 GCA_017938055.1 Clostridia bacterium | reverse complement strand
TCTATTGCTTCGTGGGAATATTCTTCAATATGAATAGATGTATAAACAACGTTTCTTACAAGTCTTTCGTTAAGGAGAACAGCATCCTCGTAGTTATAACCTTCCCAGGTCATAAAGCCGATGAGAGCGTTCTTACCAAGCGAGATTTCACCGTTGCTTGTTGCAGGACCGTCTGCGATAACCTGTCCCTTTGTTACGGTTTCACCCTTGAATACGATAGGTCTCTGGTTTACACAAGTACCCTGGTTGCTTCTCTTGAACTTGATAAGGTGGTAATTTCTTCTGTTGCCGTCTTCTTCACGAATAACGATTGTGTCGCCGCTTGCCTTTTCAACAACGCCGGCTTCCTTTGCACATACAACAACGCCTGAGTCAACAGCCGCCTTGTATTCCATACCCGTACCTACGATTGGGCTGTCTGTCATCATAAGAGGCACTGCCTGCTTCTGCATGTTTGAACCCATAAGTGCACGGGAGTTGTCGTCGTTTTCAAGGAACGGAATCATTGCAGTTGCAACTGAAACCACCATCTTAGGCGAAACGTCCATGTAGTCAACACGTTCTTTTTCAACTTCGGTGATTTCTTCTCTTATACGGACAGTAACTCTGTTATTCTTAAAGGTACCGTCATCATTAAGAGGCTCGTTAGCCTGAGCTACAACGTACTGGTCTTCAACGTCGGCTGTCATGTAGACTACTTCATCGGTAACCACACCTGTTTGCTTGTCAACCTTACGATAAGGAGCTTCTATAAAGCCGAACTTGTTGATTTTTGCATATGTGGAAAGATAAGAGATAAGACCGATGTTAGGACCTTCAGGTGTTTCGATAGGACACATACGGCCGTAATGCGTGTAGTGAACGTCTCGAACTTCAAAGGATGCTCTGTCACGGGAAAGACCACCGGGACCGAGAGCGGAAAGTCTTCTCTTATGAGTAAGCTCTGCAAGGGGATTTGACTGGTCCATGAACTGAGAAAGTGGAGATGAACCGAAAAATTCCTTGATTGCAGAAACAATAGGTCTGATATTTATAAGACTCTGAGGTGTAAGGCTTTCGGTATCCTGCATGGTCATTCTTTCTTTAACAAGCTTTTCCATACGTGTAAAACCGATTCTCATCTGGTTTTGCAAAAGCTCACCTACAGAGCGAAGTCTTCTGTTACCAAGGTGGTCAATATCGTCAACATTTCCGCATGAATGTGACAAACAAAGCATATAGTTGACGGAAGCGTAGATATCTTCACGTGTAATATGTTTAGGAATGAGAAGAAGGCGTTTTTCGTTGAAGGCAGCAATAAATTCTTCCTGTGTTGAAGTGCTGTCAAGGATTTCACGAAGAACCTCAACATTTACCTTTTCCTCCACCTTTAAGGAAGAAAGGTCATAACCCTCAGGAATAACACCCAGTTTGGTCATATCAACCATTTTATTGGTAAATACCTTAAACTCTGTGGTTTTTTCAGCGTCCTGTGTATAGAGGAACACCTCTGTTACGCCCGCATTTTCGATTTTTTCTGCATCGGCTCTTGAAAGCAACGCACCCTCGTCAAAGAGGATTTCCCCTGTAAACGGACAGCAAACAGGACGTGCAAGACGGAAGCCTGCAATTCTTCTGCCAAGAGAAAGCTTCTTATTGAACTTATAACGTCCAACTGCAGAAATATCATATCTCTTTGCATCAAAGAACAGGTTGTTTATAAGTGTAATAGCACTTTCAACAATGGCAGGGTCACCCGGACGGAGCTTTCTGTAGATTTCCTTTAAGGACTCGTCCATGGCACTTGTGCCCTTCTTTACAGCTTCGCTTTCCATAAGGTCCTTGGACATTGTAGCGTTGAGCTTTTCGTCTTCTCCGAACACAGCCTTAAGGTCGGCATCGGAGGAAAGGCCAAGAGCACGCAAAAACACTGTAACAGGCAGTTTTCTGTTCTTATCTATACGAACATAGAAAATATCATTGGCATCTGTTTCGTATTCCAGCCACGCACCTCTGTAAGGAATTACAGTTGCTGCATGAAGCTTTTTACCCGACTTGTCGTCGATTGCTTCATAATATATACCGGGAGAACGTACAATCTGCGAAACGACAACTCGTTCCGCACCATTGATTACAAAGGTTCCCTGTTCGGTCATGAGCGGAAAATCGCCCATAAACACCTCGGATTCCTTTACTTCACCCGTTTCCTTGTTGGAAAGTCTTACTGTAACCTTGAGATGTGCCGCATAGTTTACGTCACGCTCCTTACACTCTTCAACAGAATACTTTGGCGTTTTGTCAATCGAATAATCCACAAATTCGATAAACAGATTTCCCGTGTAGTCAACAAGGGGAGATACATCCTCAAGTACCTCTTTCATACCCTCGCCAAGGAACCATTCATATGACTCCTTCTGCACCTCGATAAGATTTGGCATTTCAAGCTTTTCGTCTATTTTTGAAAAGCTGTACCTGATGTTATTGCCGAGTTTCGTTGGTTTCACCATGGTATGCTATCACTCCATTCATTCTCGGTCGTTTTTTTTAAAAAATTTGCAATAAAGCTCCAAAAGGGGCATTATTACGCAATTATAAGGCAGTATACAATTTTAATCGTTTTTTTTACCTTTGTCAAGAATTTTTTTAAAGGATTTAGCTTTATTTACAAAATTTACAAATCGTTCCAAGTGTAGTAATTCTTTTTGAGCAAAATTTACAAATCCTACATATATTAATATTTGTTCATAATCAAAGGTTTTTTGTTGCAGAACAGGCAAGGCAATAACAAAAAGAGCTGCATCAAAAATGAAGCAGCTTTATCAAATTAAATTATCAATTCATGTGTCAAAGAAAAAATTACATGAAATATTTTAAGGGTGCCGGAGAGGTCACCGGCTCGCCCACATCCACAAGAACAAGCTTAACCTTGTTCTTTTCAGGAATAATGCTTTTTATGTAAACAGTAGCACGCTGACCGGGCTGCACATTATCACACCATTCTGCAAGACCTGCAAGGTTTGGTGTAAGCTCCACAAACACGCCGTATGGTTCTACGCTCCGTATAATTCCCGAAACCGTTTCGCCCGCATGAAACAGAGAGGCGTTTTCCTCCCATGTGCCTAACAATTCCTTATGAGAGAGCGTGATGCGGCAAAGCTGGCTGTCTACGCTTTTTATCACAGCTCTTATATGCTGCCCTGTAAAAAATCTGTCACGGGGATGGCTTATGCGTGAAACGGAAATGCAATCAACCGGCAAAAGCGACACGAGTCCGCATCCGATATCGCAAAAAGCACCAAACTGCTCCATATGAGTCACTGTAGCTTCGGTTATGTCACCCTCGTCAAACATACTCACCTTTTGCTCATAACATTCTTTTTGTGCAAGCCTTCGTGACAGCACAACATTGCAGTGAGAGGCATTGCAGTCAATCTCTAGCACCTTGAAGCAAACAGGTTTCCCCACTCTCGTAATAACCGCTATATCCTTTACAGGTTCTCCCGACGGATTGAACACTGCTTCCTGTCGGGGAATAAAAGCTTTGCAAAAGCCCAGATCAACATACAAGTTTTTATCGGCATCACATTTTACTGCCATCGCCTCAAGTATCAAATCCTTTTGTGCAGCCTCCGCAAGAAAGGCTGCAGATGATGTATATGCTCTGTTTTCATCGGAATTTATTATTCTTCCCTCAGGAAGATATGTATTTTGCATTTGTAATACCTCCGTCTGTTTTTTTACTGTCGTTTACTCCCATTTTATTGCGTCAAGCTGTCTTTTATGCAAGTAATTAAAGATTTTTCAAAGTGATTTTTGACAAAGGCAGAGTCAATTTTGTGAAATGTGTATAAAAAGAAAGGTGCGTTTTTGTGCAACACGAGAAAAATTAAAATTCAAAAAATTTTGATTGATTATATTTGTAAATGGTGATATAATATGGTGTATTAATTTGTGGTAAGTATATCTACCACC
>JAGBCG010000049.1 GCA_017938055.1 Clostridia bacterium | reverse complement strand
GAATTAAAGCTGGTACGAATGTTGGTAATTAAGATGCTTTAGGAATTGCATTGACCTTATTTGGCAGACAATGAAAGAGAGGATAAAACTATGACACTTGACTTCAAGAGTGAACAGAAGTGACCCTCGGTTGTGTGTAAAGAAACATGATCGGGGGTCACTTCTTTTTTATAAAAATATGCAAACCGCAACCAAAACGTAAGCAAACCGCAACCAAAACGTTAGCAAACCGCAACCAAAACGTAAGCAAAGCACAACCAAAACGCAACCAAACCGTTAGCTAATGTAAATGTAAATGTTAATGTTAATGTTAATGTAAATGTTAATGTTAATGTTAATCTAAATGTGCATGTGAATGTGTATATATACGCACACATACACGACGTGAAAAAGTATTTTTATAATGTGCCAAAGTTTGCATAAAATCCATTGACTTTCAGACAAAAATGTGGTATAATTAAACGATTTAAAAGAAGGCTGGAGGATACCATGAATTTCGTTATAAAAAACGCTGATGTTTATGTGGATGGTAGTTTTATAAAGCGTGATGTTTTTATTTCTGGTGGTGTTGTGTCACGCATTGAAGAAAACATCGGTGAACTTGACGGAATAACCGTTATTACGGGTAAGCGACTTTGCGTAATGCCGGGACTTGTTGATGTCCATGTACATCTCAGGGAACCGGGCTTTGAATATAAAGAAACGATTAAAACCGGAACATGTGCCTGTGCACATGGAGGAGTTACGCATGTGTGTACAATGCCAAATCTCAATCCTGTACCGGATAATGCACAAAATCTTAAGGTGAGCCTTGATGCAATTAAAAAAGATGCTTGTGTAGAGGTTGTGCCTTTTGGTGCAATAACTGTCGGACAAAAGGGAGAGCAGATATCAAAACTTGAGGAAATGTCGAAAGACGTTATTGGCTTTTCTGATGACGGCAGGGGCGTTCAGCAAGACGCATTGATGCTTGAAGCTATGACACATGCAAAAAGCCTTGATAAAATTATTTCTGCACACTGTGAGGTAAACAGCCTTTTGAATGGTGGCTATATCCACGACGGTGAGTATGCGAAAAAACACTCACATCGAGGAATATGCTCGCAGAGTGAATATGAGCAGATTGAACGTGATATAGAGCTTGTGAAAAAAACGGGTGTAAAATATCATGTGTGCCATATTTCAGCAAAAGAGAGCGTAGAAGCAATTAGACGTGCTAAAAGCGAGGGTGTGGACATAACGTGCGAAACAGCACCTCATTATCTTGTTTATAATGATATGGACTTAAAAGAGGATGCACGCTTTAAGATGAATCCGCCAATCCGCAGTGAGAGTGACAGGATTGCTTTGATAGACGGCGTGCTTGACGGGACAGTGGATATGATAGCAACTGACCACGCTCCACATTCTGTCGAGGAAAAGACAAGAGGACTTGAAAAGAGTCTTATGGGCGTTTCGGGAATAGAAACTTCATTCAGCGTAATGTATACTTACTTTGTGAAAACGGGTGTAATTTCCATGCAGCACCTTATGAAGCTTATGCACGATAATGCTAAGGCACGTTTTGGACTTGGAACTGATATAGTAACAGGCAAAAAAGCGGATATTACAGTATTTGATTTAGACGAAAAGTACACTGTTAAGGGAGAAGATTTTCTTTCAAAAGGCAAGTTTACACCTTTTGAGGAGAAAGAGCTTTACGGAAAGTGTGTTCTGACAATGTACGACGGCAAGGTATGCTACAATGCGGAGGAATCAGCAAAATGAAACAGAGCATTTTTGAAATAGAAAGCAATATATTGCTTGCACCCGATGTGTATAAAATGAAGCTTATCGGCAATACAAGTCATATTACTTCACCAGGTCAGTTTATAAATATTCAGCTTGACGGCTTTTATTTAAGACGTCCCATTTCCGTATATGACTGTGACAGTCAGAGCGTTACAATCATTTATAAGGTTGTAGGCGGCGGAACTGAGAAGATGTCGTGCATGAATAAGGGCGAAAAGCTTGATATACTGACAGGTCTTGGTAACGGCTTTGACATTGATAAGTGTGGCGAGAGGGTGCTTCTTATAGGTGGCGGTGTTGGTGTTCCTCCTATGTATTATCTTGCAAAAAAGCTGCTTGAAAACGGCAGGCAGGTTACCATGATTATGGGATTTAACAAGGAAAGTGAAATTTTTTGCAAGGATGAGTTTGAAGCTCTGGGAGTTAAAACGCTTGTTACAACTGTTGACGGAAGCGTTGGAATAAAAGGCTTTGTTACAAACGCAATGAGTCAGCTTGAATATGACCATATATGCACTTGCGGACCGGAGCCTATGCTTAAGGCTGTGTATAATGAATGTAAAACGAGCGGACAGTTCAGCTTTGAAGAAAGAATGGGCTGTGGTTTTGGTGCCTGCATGGGATGCTCCTGTAAAACCAAGTACGGTAATAAGAGAATATGCAAGGACGGCCCTGTACTTGTTAAGGAGGAAATAATATGGTAAATACAAAGGTAAATCTTTCGGGACTGCTGTTAGATAATCCTGTTATCCCTGCCAGCGGAACATTTGGGTACGGCTATGAATATGCAGAGCTGTATGATATAAATATTCTTGGCTCATTTTCCTTTAAAGGCACTACTCTTGAGCCACGTTTTGGAAATCCAACGCCAAGAATTGCTGAATGTACAAGCGGTATGATAAATTCTGTGGGACTGCAGAATCCTGGTGTACATAAAGTTATTGAGGAAGAACTGCCAAAGCTGAAAAAATGCTTTAATAAAAAAGTTATAGCGAATATAGGTGGTTTTTCGGTAGAGGAATTTGTGACGGTCGCATCCCTGCTTGATAAGCAAGAACAGGTGGGAATACTTGAAGTAAATATAAGCTGCCCGAATCTTCATAAGGGAGGTAAAAACTTCGGTACTGATGCGGATGCTGCAAAGGAAGTTACAAAGGCAGTAAAGAAAGTCACAACAAAGCCTGTATATGTAAAGCTTACACCTAATGTTACTGATATTGTTTCAATAGCAAAGGCAGCACAAGAGGG
>JAGBCG010000048.1 GCA_017938055.1 Clostridia bacterium | reverse complement strand
ATATCGACTACTTTAACGACGAAGACGACTCTTCCATGGAGGAATAACCTTGACACCCAGAAACTATCCTGTAGCAGTTGTTACCGACAAAGCAAAAAGAAGTCTTGACAGGGGTCATCCATGGGTTTATGCGGACGAAGTACTGTCTGTTTGTTCAGAATACGAAAATGGTTCTCTTGTTGACGTATGCTCCGAAAAAGGTACTTTCTTAGGTACAGGTTTTATCAACGACAATTCAAAAATAAGAATTCGTATAATTTCTAAAAATGCAAACGATAAATTTGACCAGGCTTTTTGGTTTCGTCGTGTAAAATATGCCATAGACTACAGAAAAACTGTCATGGGCGATGATTTTTCTTCCTGCAGACTGATTTTCGGAGAAGCAGACAGCTTTCCAGGCCTTACTCTTGACAAGTTTGGTGATGTACTTGTGGCGGAGGTTTTATCTCTTGGTATTGAAAAGGTAAAGCACATTATTTTCTCTGCCGCAGTTAAGGTGCTGAAAGAATACGGCGAAGATGTTAATGTCATTTATGAAAGAAACGATGTCAGCGTCCGTACTCTTGAGGGCATGCAAATCTACAAGGATTACTATATTCTTGACGGTGTTTCGAATGGTGGAAACGGAAAAACAATTATTTGTGAAAATAATATAAAATACGAGGTTGACTACATCAACGGTCAGAAAACCGGATTTTTTCTTGATCAGAAATACAACCGTCTTGCCGCGTCAAAAATTGCCAAGGACAAGGCAGTACTTGACTGTTTTACCCACACAGGCTCCTTTGCTTTGAACTGTGCAAAAGCGGGTGCAAAACATGTGACAGCTGTTGACATTTCCGAAACCGCCATTGAGCAAACAAAGAAAAATGCTTCCCTTAATGGTCTTGAGGACAAAATGGATTTTGTTTGTGCAAATGTTTTCGACCTGCTTACCGACATGTGTAATTCAAAAGACTATAAATACGATTACATTATTCTCGACCCACCTGCTTTCACCAAAAGCAGAGCCACCATTGACAGTGCAAAAAAAGGCTACAAGGAAATAAATCTGAAAGCAATGAAGCTTTTACCAAGAGGCGGATATCTTGCGACCTGTTCTTGCTCTCATTTTATGAGCGACAGCTTGTTCCGTACCATGCTTAACGACGCGGCACGTGATGCAGGTGTAACGCTTCGGCAGATTGAAGCAAGACAGCAATGCTGTGATCATCCAATTTTACCCGACGTTCCCGAAACAAACTACCTTAAGTTTTATATTTTCCAGATTGTATGACCTTTAAATTAAAGCAATATACAAAAATGACATGTAATAACAAAACCTTTCGAAAGGAATATAAGAATATGAATTCAATTCCCGAAATTTTTGCTTCCAACGTATTTAATGATGATGTAATGCGTGACAAGCTTCCCAAGGATGTTTACAAATCTTTGAGAAAAACAATCGAAAACGGTGCAGACCTTGACATTAATGTTGCAAATATCGTAGCAAACGCCATGAAAGACTGGGCGGTTGAACATGGTGCTACTCATTTTACCCATTGGTTTCAGCCTCTTACCGGCATCACAGCCGAAAAGCATGACAGCTTCATTACCCCTGTTTCGAACTGCCATGTAATAATGGAATTTTCGGGCAAAGAGCTTATCAAAGGTGAAACCGATGCTTCAAGCTTTCCATCCGGCGGTCTTCGTGCTACATTTGAGGCAAGAGGATATACTGCCTGGGACCCAACCTCCTATGCATTTGTAAAGGATGGTTCACTCTTTATTCCTACTGTGTTCTGTTCTTACGGTGGAGAAGCTCTCGACAAAAAGACTCCCCTGCTTCACTCCATGGAAGCAATAAACGAACAGGCTCTGAGAATACTTCGCCTTTTTGGGAACACCACCGTTAAACGTGTCAACACCACCGCAGGTGCTGAGCAGGAATATTTTCTCATAGACAAAGAAAAATACGACAAGCGTGAGGATTTAATTTTCTGCGGACGCACACTTTTTGGTGCAATGCCACCAAAGGGACAGGAAATGGATGACCACTATTTCGGTGCTATCAAGCCAAGAATCGCAAGCTTTATGAAGGAGCTTGACGAGGAACTATGGAAGTTTGGCGTTCTTTCCAAAACAAAGCACAACGAAGCAGCTCCCGCACAGCACGAGCTTGCTCCCGTATTTACCACCTCAAATCTTGCCACCGACCACAATCAGCTCACAATGGAGCTTATGAGAAAAATTGCTGAAAAGCATGGTCTTGTATGTCTTTTGCACGAAAAACCCTTTGCGGGCGTTAACGGCAGCGGCAAGCATAACAACTGGTCTATGCTTACCGATACAGGCGTCAATCTCCTTGACCCCGGCAAAACACCTCATGAGAATGCACAGTTCTTATTATTCCTTGTTGCTGTTATTAAAGCTGTTGACGAATATCAGGACATTCTCAGAATTTCCGTTGCCTGTGCAGGAAATGACCACAGACTTGGTGCTAACGAAGCTCCTCCTGCCATTGTTTCAATGTTTATAGGTGACGAGCTACAAGCAATTCTCGAAGCCTTAGAAGCAGGCAAGAGCTACGGCGGTGCCGAGAAAAAGACTATGGAAATAGGCGTTCACGTTCTTCCAAGCTTTCCAAAAGACACAACCGACAGAAACAGAACAAGTCCTTTTGCATTTACAGGAAACAAGTTCGAGTTCAGAATGTGTGGTTCTTCTCAGTCCATATCAGATGCGAACCTTGTACTTAACACCATTGTTGCAGAGCAGCTTTGTCAATTTGCAGACGATCTTGAAGCAGCGGACGATTTCGGCAAAGCACTTACTTGTCTGATAAAGAAAACCATAAAAGAACACAAAAAAATCATTTTCAACGGAAACTGCTATTCAAACGAATGGAAAGCTGAGGCAGAAAAGAGAGGTCTTCACAACTATTCAAATACCGTTGAAGCTCTGCCTCACTTCGTTGACAAGAACAACATCCGGCTTTTCTCTAAGCACAAGGTCTTTACGGAAACCGAAATGTATTCCCGTCTTGACATTCTATTGGGAATTTACTCTAAGACAATCAACATTGAGGCTCTCACAATGATTGACATGATGAAAAAGCAGATTATTCCCGCTATCTGCGAGTATTCTGCACATCTTGCCCGTGACATTTCGGCAAAGAAAGCTGTTGGCGACTTTATAGATGCTACTCCTGAAACAGAGCTTCTCATAAAGCTTTCTACTCTCAACAAAAAGCTTTATGAAGATGAGATACTCCTTGAAAAAGCAATCAAAGATGTTCCTGTCAGCTATGACTCTCTCGAAAAAGCTATTTACTATCGTGACAACGTATTTTCTCTCATGCAGACTATACGCTCTATCGTTGACGAAATAGAACCCGTTGTTCCTAAAACGATCTGGCCTGTACCTACTTACAGCGACTTACTTTTTCTTTGATAGAAGTCTGGAGATTAGATTTATAAAGCAAAAAAAAACGGGACGATGTGGTCATCGTCCCCTACGAATAATTGTGCGTTTGTGTATGTTCGTGGTTGTAACAAATCATTTTGTTACAACCTCTTTTTTGTTATATTTCGTTATTTACTCTGCCTTATAAGCCTTGTACAAATGAACTATGTTTAAATCCTCATCCATATCAAGTCCGTGTGAGCCACAGCCACCGTCGATTTCATGACAGCCATGATCCATCGCAAAGCCCACAAGAGTATTATGTTTCTTCCAATTATTCTTTATAAGCTCACTGAACATTCCAAACGTCCTTGAGTTACATCTCAACTCTGCTAAAGCTTCGATGCTCTCAGGTCCATATTTATGCATTATGGTATCATAATTGCCATTATACACAACGTAAACGTCATAATTATCCTCTGCGATAAGCTGTGCCGTTTTTGCATTGACTTCTTCCTCGTTATCATACAGAAAATAATCAACATCTCTTTCAAGGAAAATCATTCCAATACTGCACACTTTCTCTGCCACAATTACACATTTTTTGCCAGCTTTTATCATAGCATCAAAAAGCGTTTCGATTTTCAAAACAGGCTTTTCATATCTCTGAATACCATGAACCTCAGGTTGTACACCTGTATACATAGTCCCAAAGCAAACTGGTGTTACTGACGGCATTACGGCACAAAATGGGATTTTCAAATCTGTCCTTGCCGTAACTTCTTTTAAAAGGTCAGGGTACTTTTCGTAAACCCACTGTGCAATAGCATCGGGATTATACATAAAAAGCCTGTCCGCTTTCTTGACGCCAAAAGCCTTATCAACATACGTTGACAACTCTTCATTTTTCTCTGCTGCTTTTTCAGGTTTCTCCACGCCCATACTATAGCACAATGCACTGCAAAGAGTATCAAGAGATACAGAGTTTTGCATTTGAATTACCTCCTATTACTTATAATAGTCAAATTCAACATCATAAATATTTACAGTATCACCGTCTTTTATTCCCTTTTCTTCAAGAGCATCTATAATTCCACTGTTTCGTAGCACCTTTTGGAAATACGCCATTGACTCATAATCGTTAAAGTTAATTGATTCAATAACCTTAACAATTCTCGGTGCTTCAACGAAGTATGTGCCATTGACATTTTTAATCGTAATTTCTTCGGATGCTTCATCCGTTGTAGTTTCTTCTTCAACCACGTAGTCCGCTTCATAGGTTTTAAGAGGAGGCAGATCAACAAGTTTTTTTGCAATCAGTTCCTTAAGCTCGTCCGTTCCCTCTCCTATTCCGGCACACATAAACACAATGGGAATATTTTTTTCCTTTGCAAATTTCTCAAGCTTTAACCTGTTTTCTTCGCTCATCATATCAATTTTATTCGCAGCAATAATACGGGGACGCGAAGCAAGCTCGGGGCTATACTTTTCAAGTTCCTCATTGATAACAAGTATAGCCTCAACAGGATCTCTTCCCTCAATTCCCGATGCATCTACTACATTTACAAGAAGTCTGCATCTCTCAACGTGTCTTAGGAACTGATGTCCCAATCCCTCGCCGTCATTTGCACCCTCAATAAGACCGGGAATATCTGCAAGAACATAGCTTCCAGCCTTGGCATCAACAACACCCAAAACAGGTGAAAGTGTGGTAAAGTGATATTCTGCAATCTTAGGCTTTGCTGCACTGACCATGGAAACAATAGTGCTTTTGCCTGCGCTTGGCATACCTACAAGACCTGCATCGGCAAGCATTTTAAGTTCTAGCTCAACTTCCATTTCCTTACCCTTAATGCCTGCCTTTGCGAAATTTGGAGCCTGTCTTGTGGGAGTTGCGAAATGAGTATTTCCAAAACCGCCCTTGCCGCCTTTAAGTATAGTAAATCTACCTGTTTCAGCTACATCCTCATCGGACATGTCCTTGATAATTCTTCCACTTTCAGCGTCCTTTATAATAGTTCCCGGAGGAACGGGAATTTCAATATTCTCTGCAGTTGCACCGTGGAACTTCTTGGCTGTACCGTCGCCGCCGTTGGGAGCAACAAATTTTCTTCTGTACTTAAAGTCAAGAAGCGTGTTCTTTCCCTCGTCAGCAACAAAAATAACGTCTCCTCCTTTACCTCCGTCACCACCGTCGGGTCCACCATGGGAAACGTACTTTTCACGTCGGAAGGAAACACAGCCGTTTCCGCCATTGCCTGCTTTTATATAAATTTTAACTTTGTCTATAAACATAAATCCACCTCCGAGTAGTTAGTTTTATGTCACACAGATACGGTCGCTTTCTTGAAAGAAAGCTCCGCAAAGAACTTTATTTTGGCTATCGCCGTTATTGAACGAGGTTCTACCTCAAATTAAACTTTCAGAAAACACAGTTTTCCAAAAAAGAAGAAGCAAAGGCTGTCAGGGTATCCCAACAGCCTTAATTCTCATTATTTACAAAGCTTATGCTTCGTATACGCTTACGCGTTTCTTTCCGCCGGCCATGTGTTCAAACTTTACCTTACCTGCGATAAGAGCAAAGAGTGTATCGTCTGTACCGATACCAACATTGTTACCGGGATGAATATGTGTACCACGCTGTCTTACAATGATGTTACCTGCAAGAACAGGCTGTCCGTCTGCTCTCTTTACGCCGAGTCTCTTGGATTCGGAGTCACGGCCATTCTTTGTAGAACCTACACCTTTTTTATGAGCAAAAAACTGAATGCTTAATCTTAACATTATCTTACACCTCCGTTGAAATTGTTACGTATTCGGGATAAGCTTCTGCCAAATCTCCGACATAGCTTTTATACCCTTCTGCCACACGCTTAATATCGTCTTTTCTCTTGCAATTATTATCACTTTCAAGAATCACAACATTAACGCTTGGCACTTCTTCATCGACCTCAAGTGAAAGGTCAATTCCAAATTGTTCGAGAATGTTTACCACAAGCTCTGTTGCACTGCTTACTGCTGCACATATAATGTCCGAGCCTTCCTCAGCATATCCCGAATGTCCCTCAGTGCTGATTCTGGAATAAACAGTTGCATCACTTTGTGTAAAAGTTACTCTCGTCATTTCTCTTAGCCTATCTTAGTGATCTGTACCTTAGAATAGGGCTGTCTGTGTCCCTGCTTCTTCTTTTCGCCCTTCTTGGACTTGTACTTGAACACTACAATCTTCTTTGCCTTTGCGTTTCTCAAAACAGTACCCTCAGCCTTAACACCTGTTTCGCCTGTCTTGATACCGTCATCTGTGGAAACTGCAATAACGTCAAAAGAAACCTTTTCATTTTCTTCTACGCCGAGCTTCTCAACGAAAATGATGTCGCCTTCCTGAACCTTATACTGCTTTCCGCCTGTAGTAATGATTGCGTACACGAAAAGCACCTCCTTAATTAATAGAACTCGCTGAACACGGGCTTTTATGCATCCAAAAAAGACCATAAAATTACCTGCCCTTATCATGCGGCTTTGTTAGTATACCATATGTTTCTGTATTTGTCAAGAGTTTTAGAGATTTTTTTATTCTTTTATTCTTATTTGTTCTATTGTTGCTTTACAACTGTAAAATAAACGGCCCACTATGAGCCGTTTAAGAACCTCTATACTTCTATCTTATATGAAACAATGACACTTCCATCAAAATTCACATATTCATAAACGATGTTATCAATTTCTGTAACCACACCTTTGATAGCTTCTGCCGCCGTTTTAGCAGATTCTTCAAGAGATTCCATGCTTGCATTCATTGCTTCTAAAAGCTCATCAGTAACCTCGATCTGATAATTGAACTTATATACGTATACCAAATCATTATCTCTTGCCTCTAATGTGGCATTAAAAGTTTCATCTGAGTAAATTGCCTGTCCGTCGAAAAGCTCTACGTAATCAGCAATACTCATTTCAGAATCTGCAAACTCAGAGAGTTCTACATCTTCGCCCTCAACAAAGCTTTCTGCATCCTCTGCTGTTGACACTTTAGTATAAATAACTTTATTAGAGGTATTTCTAACTTCTATTGTTATATTTTCAAGCGTTGGAACATACGTCTGAAGTTCCACAACAGCTTGTCCAAATGAAGATGCAAGCTGACCAAACATATTGTCAAAGGTCTGCTGAATCATATTGCTGTCATCAGCGACATCATCAAGCATTTCTGTTGTAAATATATAAACAAGGCTATTATCTCTTGCTTCCACTGTCACGTCCATTATGTCGCCCAAAGATTCCTGAACGTCGGATGCAAGATTCGGGTATGCCTGCAAGAAGGCTTCTACAGACTCGTAGTACTCGCCTTCGGGTTCATCTGACACTACAGGTTCTTCCTGTGCAGATTCTTCTGTAGCAGGTTCTTTATCTTGTACAGCCTGGTCAACTATACTTTCGTTATCTTCAACAACTGTGTTATCTGAACAGGATACTAAAGTTAACACCATTATAATAGCCGCCAGAACCAAACTCATTACTTTTTTCATTTTTCTTTTCTCCTTTTGTTTTTCAGATCAACTTAATTTCCTAATCTTAGCATTTCATCAATACAATGCCTTGCTTTGCTTATTGTATCATCGTCAATTATAATTTCTTCGCCGTCACTACCGTTAAGACAGCCGAGAACACCTGAAAGTGTTGTAAGCTTCATGTCGGGGCAAATGAGATTTTTGCTCAGCACATAGAAATCTTTCTCAGGACACGCAAGAGCAAGATGCTCTGCCGTACTGTTTTCGGTGCCGATGATGAATTCATTTGCCGTGCTCTGCACTGCAAAGTCAATTATATCCTTTGTGGAGCCTACCACATCAGCATACTTCACTACGTCGGGCGTACATTCAGGATGTACAAGAAGCAAAGCATCGGGATGTGCTTTTTTTGCATCAAGTACATCTTCTTCGGTAACACCTGAGTGAACAGGACACCCGCCCTTTAACAGCTGAATATCCTTTTCGGGACACTTTTGTGCAATATATGAGCCGAGGTTTATGTCGGGAATAAACAAAATCTTGTCACTATCCATATTTTTTACAATCTTAAGAGCCGACGAGCTTGTAACACACACATCGCACACCATTTTAAGCTCTGCGGTAGTGTTGATGTACGCTACAACCTTATGCTCGGGAAAACGCTTTTTTGTAGCAAGAATATAATCCCTTGTAAACTGTTCTGCCATAGGACAGCCCGCATCTTTATGCGAAAGAAACACACGCTTTTTAGGCGACAATATCTTTGCTGTTTCCGCCATAAAACGCACTCCGCACATGAGAATACTCTTATTCTCCACGCCCTGTGCCTTTACGCTTAAAGCATAAGAATCCCCCACAAAGTCCGCAATCTCGCAAATGTCGGGCGTCTGATAGGTGTGAGCAAGTATGCAAAAGTCTTTTTCTTTTTTTAGACGAAGTATCTCGTCCTGAATTTCTCTTATTTTCATTTTCACCTGATAGTTAGTTTTGTGTTTGGTTTTTTCATTACTTTTCTTGAAAGAAAAGTAACCAAAAGAACTTTAT
>JAGBCG010000047.1 GCA_017938055.1 Clostridia bacterium | reverse complement strand
CTAATAAAAAACAATATATAAAAAGGAATGAAAAAAATGAAAGAACAGCTTGAAGCAATAAAAGCACAAGCCTTAAAGGAACTTGAAGCAGCAAGCAGTGCAGCAGAGCTTGAACAGCTCAGGGTAAACTACCTTGGCAAGAAGAGTCCTCTTACGGCTGCACTTAAAAACATGGGTTCACTCACACCCGAGGAAAGACCGATAGTAGGACAAATGGCAAACTCCATTAAGGCAGAAATTGCTGAGGCACTTGATGCGGCAAAGGAAAAAATCGGACAGCTTGAGCTGGCAAACAAGCTTGAAAAGGAAAAGATTGACGTAACACTTCCATCAAAGAAGTGTGCCTGCGGAAAACTTCATCCTCTGACAAAGATTCAAAGAGAAATGGAAGAAATCTTTCTTGGCATGGGCTTCTCTATTGCAGAAGGTCCCGAAGTTGAAACAGAGTACTATAACTTCACTGCCCTCAACACCCCCGAATTTCACCCTGCACGTGACGTACAGGATACCTTCTATATTACAGATAAAGTGCTTCTCAGAAGCCAGACTTCTACAACTCAGGTTCATGCGATGGAAGAAAATAAGCCACCAATTCGTGTAATCTCACCCGGACGTGTTTACAGAAGTGATGCAGTTGATGCAACACATTCACCCATGTTCCATCAGTGTGAGGGTCTTGTAATTGATAAGGGCATTACCATGAGCGACCTTAAGGGAACACTTCTTCTTTTCGCAAAGCAGATGTTCGGTGAAAAGACAGAAATCCGCTTCCGTCCTCACCACTTCCCGTTTACCGAGCCTTCATGCGAGGTTGACGTATCGTGCTTTGTATGTGGCGGTAAGGGCTGCAGCGTATGTAAGGGCGAAGGCTGGATTGAAATACTTGGAGCAGGTATGGTACACCCCAATGTACTCAGAATGAGTGGCATTGACCCTGAAGAATACAGCGGCTTTGCATTTGGTATGGGTATTGAAAGAATAGTTATGACAAAGTTCGGCATAAGTGATATGCGTCTTCTTTATGAAAACGATGTACGCTTCCTGTCACAGTTTTAAGTAGGAGGTAAAAACAATGAAATTATCAATGAATTGGCTCAAAGACTACGTAAAAGAGGACTTTGACGCAAAAGAATACTCCGACAAAATGACAATGACAGGCTCAAAGGTTGAAGGCTTTGAAAATCCTGCCGATGAAATTAAAAATGTTGTTGTAGGTAAGCTTATCACGGTTGAAAAGCATCCCGACTCCGACCATCTTCTTATCTGTATGGTTGATGTAGGAAAAGAAGAGCCTGCTCAGATTGTAACAGGTGCACAGAATGTAAAACCCGGCTGTCTTGTGCCTGCAGCACTTCATGATTCCTATCTTCCCGGTGGAGTACACATCAAGTCTGGAAAGCTCAGAGGAGTTCCGTCAAATGGTATGCTTTGCTCACTTGGAGAGCTTGGACTTACTCTTCACGATTTTCCTTATGCTGAAGAAGATGGAATCTTTCTTCTTCAAGAAGACTGCAAGCCGGGTGATGATATAAATAAGGTTTTAGGACTTGACGACGTTACCGTTGAATTTGAAATTACTTCAAACCGTCCCGACTGTCTTTCAATGATAGGTCTTGCACGTGAAACAGCGGCTTCCTTTGGTGTAGAATGTAATATTCCTACACCTGTTGTAAAAGAAACCGATAATGGTAAGACAATCAATGATTATGTAAGCGTTGAGGTGCTTGATACAAAGCTTTGTCCAAGGTACACAGCACGTGTTGTGGAAAATGTAAAGATCGAGCCTTCGCCCAAATGGTTAAGAGCAAGACTTCGTGCCTGCGGTATCAGACCCATTAATAACATCGTTGACATTACAAACTATGTTTGTCTTGAATACGGTCAGCCTATGCATGCTTTTGACCACAGCTTTCTCGGCGGCAGCAAGATTGTTGTAAGACACGCCGAAAAGGGTGAAAAGATTACAACACTTGACAGCATTGAAAGAAACCTTTCAGAAGAAATGCTTGTTATTGCCGATGCAAACAAAGCTGTAGCCATTGCAGGTGTAATGGGTGGTGAAAACAGCGAAATCAATGATAATACAAAGACTATCGTGTTTGAAAGTGCATGCTTCAACGGTCCTTCCGTAAGACTTACAGCTAAGGGCGTGGGTCTTAGAACAGAGGCATCGGGCAGATACGAAAAGGGACTTGACCCCGAAAACACACTTGGTGCTATTGAAAGAGCATGTCAGCTTATTGAAGAATTGGGTGCAGGTGAGGTCGTAAAGGGAATTATTGACGTATATCCCGAAAAACCTGAACAGAAGGTTATTCCTTTTGATGCAGACAAGATTAACGCATATCTTGGTACTGATGTACCTGAAGCAGAAATGCTTGATATCTTCAAAAAGCTTGATATTAAGGTTAAAGACGGTAATCTTTATCCACCGTCATATAGAGCTGACCTAGAATGTATGCAGGATATTTCCGAGGAAGTAATTAGAATTCACGGCTATGACCTCATACCTACCACAAACTTCAAGGCAGAGGCTCTTGTTGGAAGAAGAAACTACAGACAGACAACACTTAAGCTTATGGATGAGCTTCTTACAAATGAGGGATATTATGAGGTGCAGACATTCTCATTTATAAGTCCCAAATACTATGACAATATTTGTATGCCCTCAGATTCTGCTCTGCGTTCCTCTGTTGTTATTTCAAATCCTCTGGGTGAGGATACAAGCATCATGAGAACAACAGCTGTTCCAAGTGTGCTTGAAGTGCTTGCAACAAACAGAAGATACAGAAATAAGAACCCAAGAATTTATGAAAATGCAAAAGTATATCTCAAAAAAGAGGGCAGCGACCAGCCTGAAGAACGTATGCAGACAGTAATTGCAGCATATGGCGATGTAGATTTCTTTGATATGAAAGGAGTTGCAGAAAACATTCTTGATATGCTGGGCATTGATGGCTATGAATTTGTTGCAAATACCGAGGCTCCTGCATTCCATCCCGGAAGAT
>JAGBCG010000046.1 GCA_017938055.1 Clostridia bacterium | reverse complement strand
GATAAATATATGAGAACAATTTCAGGGTTAGATTGTTATTGCATAATGCCTGACCATATACACATGATAATAAATTTGAATTCACATCAAAATGGGTCGATGTGGGCATCGACCACTACGAAAAATCTATCACAAATCATAAAGAGTTTCAAGATTCTTGTTACAAAGGAAATAGGCTCTTCAATTTGGCAACGCAGTTTTTACGATCACATAATCAGAGATTACAATGATTATCAAATAAGATTTAACTATATTGAAAACAATGCTTTAAATTGGCTGGATAAACACCAAGCGTAATGTTTCATCTAAACACTGCGGGTCGATGTGGGCATCGACCCCTACTGAGATTAAAAATTTCAATTTAAACATAAAAAGAAAAGGTCACAAGATAAAGTTCTTTTGCTTACCTTTTCTTTCAAGAAAAGTAAGAGGTATTAGATTATGGAAAAAATCAAAATGACAACACCCCTCGTCGAAATGGACGGGGACGAAATGACCAGAATCATTTGGACAATGATTAAGGACGAGCTTCTTCTTCCCTTTATTGACCTTAAAACCGAGTATTATGACCTTGGTCTTCCTGAAAGAGAAAAGACAAAGGACAAGGTTACATGGGATGCGGCTAATGCCAACAAAAAATACGGTGTTGCAGTAAAATGTGCAACTATTACACCCAATGCTCAGCGTGTTGAGGAATACAATCTTTCTGAAATGTGGAAAAGTCCCAACGGCACAATCAGAGCAGTGCTTGACGGAACTGTTTTCCGCACCCCCATTCTTCTCGATTGCATAAAGCCTGCTGTAAAAAGCTGGAAAAAGCCTATCACTATTGCCCGTCATGCATATGGAGATGTTTACAAGGCAGCTGAAATTAAGGTTCCACAGGGAGCAAAGGCAGAGCTTGTTTACACAGACAAGAACGGCAAGGAAACAAGAGAAAAGATTTACGATTTTGAATGTAACGGCATCATTCAGGGTCAATACAACAAGGAAAGCTCTATCAAAGCTTTCGCTCACTCCTGCTTCAAGTTTGCCATTGACACAAAGCAAAGCCTGTGGTTTTCTACAAAGGACACCATCAGCAAAAAGTATGACCACACATTTAAGGACATTTTTGCAGAGCTTTATGAAACAGAGTACAAAGCAAAGTTTGAAGAATTGGGTATCGAATATTTCTACACTCTTATTGACGACGCTGTTGCACGTGTTATAAGAAGTGAGGGCGGCTACATCTGGGCACTCAAGAATTATGACGGCGACGTTATGAGCGATATGGTATCAACCGCATTCGGCTCACTTGCAATGATGACAAGTGTACTTGTGAGTCCTGACGGAAACTACGAATACGAAGCAGCTCATGGCACTGTTACACGTCACTACTACAAGCATCTCAAGGGTGAGGAAACCAGCACAAATCCCATGGCGACAATATATGCTTGGACGGGAGCATTAAGAAAAAGAGGCGAGCTTGATGGTCTTGTTGAGCTTTGCAGCTTTGCTGACAAGCTTGAAAAGGCGTGCATTGACACCCTGAGCCACGGAATTATGACAAAGGACCTTGTAAATCTTGCTGAAGGAATTGATGCCAAGCCGGTTAACACTAAAGAATTTATTCTTTCCATAAGAGAAAATCTTGAAAAGAAGCTTTAATTACTTCTGATATAAAAAACAAAAACAATGTAAAGAAAAAAGGGGACGATGTGGGCATCGTCCCCTACGAATAAATGTACATTTTATATATATTCGAGGTTGTAACAAATCATTTTGCTACAACCTCTTTGTTTTTACTTAAGGTATTTTTTCTTCATTTTATCGGTCCTGAGTGAATTTCTGTTTGAATCCATGTCATCATATATATCACCCATTCCGCCATCTGAGGAGCCGTTAGTGGTGTTCACCTGACCAAAATTATCCTTTGAAGTATCTCTCAATGTTGGAAACAAATCCATTTTTCTGTCGCTGCCTGTTACTGTTGTGGATGTTCCGT
>JAGBCG010000045.1 GCA_017938055.1 Clostridia bacterium | reverse complement strand
TGCTGTAACCATTTGTATATTCCTCCAAAAATTAAAATTGCATCACTGCACAAATTTACTATCTAATTATACCACACAAACATTTACATTTCAAGTAGTTTTAACAAAAAAATCCAGTCATTCGCACTTTTTTACAAATTATATAACAATTAGATGTTTAGTGCTGCCTGTCAGGTTTTCGCATCCATCATCTTTCAGGTACACTATATCCTCTATTCTCACGCCATATTTTCCCTCAAGATAAATTCCCGGCTCTACCGAAATTACAACTCCATTTGGCACAGTATACTGAGCGTTTGGCGAAAAATTAGGCGACTCATGTATTTCAAGACCAAGAGAATGGCCAAGTGAGTGACCAAATGCTCCCCTATACCCTGCTGTGTCTATTACATCTCTTGCCAGCTTATCTGCTTCACCTGAAACCATTTCTCCATGAACCTTATCAAGTGCTGCAAGCTGAGCTTCAAGAGTAGTATCATACACCCTTTTCATATCGTTATCGGGTTTTCCTATACACACTGTCCTTGTCATATCCGAGCAATATCCGCTGAATTTTGCACCAAAATCCATGGTAAGAAAGCCTTTCGCCACAGGTACATCTTCCGCAACTCCATGGGGCAAGGATGATTTACTTCCCGAAACAACTATTGTATCAAAGGCAAGACCATCGGCACCATTTTTCATCATATAATAATCAAGTTCAAGCTGAAGTGCCTTTTCTGTAAAGTCGTCCTTTCCAATATTATCTGCTATAAAATTTACAATATATCCAAAGGCTTTATCGGTAATACTCTGTGCAGTCTTTATTTTTTGCAGTTCTTCGGGTGTTTTTACAGCTCGGCAGCAAGAAAATATATCCGAGCCTCCGGTAACAAGTTCTACATTTTCAAAAACCTCACAAAAATGAAGATATCTGTCATAGCTGATATTTTTATCCTCAAAAAGCACGTTTTTACAGTCATCAAGCAGTTGTTTTAGCTGAAGCATTACTTTAGGTGTCTGTCGTTCAATCACAATTTCCTCATCTATACAGCCGTTTCTTTGCTTTATACATGCTGACTCATAGTATCTTGGATCGGTTATAAACGTGATTTTTCCGTCACGTATAACCACAAATCCGTCTGAGGAATTAAAGCCTGTTACGTATCTTCTGTTAACAGGTGAAGTAACAAGCATAGCATCAGCCTTTTCGCTTATTTTATTACACAAGCTTTTGATGTTTTCACGCAAAATCATCAACCTCCGATGGAAGCAAAATATTTCTTCATACTCAGTGCGTCCTCTGCCTGTGTCCCGTCAGACTCACAAATAAACGTTGGAGCTACACCAAGCTCCCTCACTGCCTGCATAAGCGGCTCGTATTGAGGTCCGAACTGCGTATCTTCAAAAGTCAGATGTCTTTTTTCTCCGCCCTGAGTATATTCTATCTTTGAAAAATGGCAATGCAGATTATGTGCCGCCTCTGGACTTACACCCTTTGCAATTTTATCAAAAACTCTCTTATAGTCATCCGACGTTACAAAAACCGAGCCCATCTCTCTTGCATTCATATGACCAAAGTCTACAACAGGCACAACCGTCTTGTCCACACTGCACATATCTATTACCTCATCCAGTGTTCCAAACTGATTGACCTTTCCCATTGTTTCAATTCCCAGATCAAAGCCATACAGTCCATTCTCATGCAGTCTTTCTATTGCATAACGCAAGGCGTCTTTAGCATAAACAGCCGCAGTTTCTCTTGGCAATTTTGCACATGAGCCTGCATGTATTACAATAGTTTTTCC
>JAGBCG010000044.1 GCA_017938055.1 Clostridia bacterium | reverse complement strand
GGGTGTTTCTATCGTGTTCCTAACGGAGTATTTTGACATCAAAGGTGCCAGAATCCTGCGTCTGGGCTACATGATGCCACCGAAACAAACGCAGGATAAATCAAAAATGAATCCTTACGTTTTTTGGAAAGCTTCATGTTTTTGATTTTTTTATCAAAAAGTACCACAGCTGCTACGCCTAATAACACTATCAAAAGCTTTAATACTACAAACATCGCATCAAATCTGTATGCCAGTAAATACACCGCCAGCACGTTTACCGCCGTAATTGCAGAAAACATTGTAAAATCCGGGTTATATATTTTTGATACGTAGTAAACAACTGCTCCAACCACCGTCAAGGTGATGAAAAATCCGTGAAGATTTGCCGTTTTACTCATTCCAAAGCACACAACAAATGTCGCAAGGTAAACTGTCAACACAAGTCCATTGGTACTTGTGAATATACGTCTTGATTCATCAATCTTTTTATTTTTACAGTAAACAAACCATACTACGCTTGCAACAAATACACCAGCAGCTAAAACCAAAAACAGCGGATTTGAAAACAGCTCATAAACCGCATAAGTAAGATTACCGGCTCCGATTTGTGTACTTTTCATTTTAAACACCAAAAGTACAAAAATACAGGCTATAGCAAAGACTCCTGTCATTTTATACAAGTCTATATCTGATTTTTTAAGCTGATGCTTTTGCTCTGCTCTTTTTCTGTTCTTTAAAATTGACAAAACAAACACTCCGTATCTAAATTTATTATTTATATGTTAATCAAGATTTCCTGTAAGCAACATAAGCACGCTGATAACACACAGCGGTGCGGTTTCCGTTCGCAAAATTCTTGGTCCAAGCCCTGCTAATGGAATATTCATGTCACGGCATTTTTGTGCTTCACACTCATCTATTCCACCCTCTGGTCCTACAAGAAAAGAAATACTTCTCAGTGCTTCTTTCCGAGTGTTTACCACTTTGGAAACAGGAGTATGGGACAAATCCTCATAGCAAACAAAAAAACAATCGTCTTTTTTCATCAGCGTCAATGCCTCTTGCATACTCACTACATTCTCAACAGTAGGAACTTTTCCTCTGCCGCTTTGCATTGCCGCTTCCTTTGCTATTTTTCTCCAGCGTTCAAGCTTTTTGTTCAAGGAAGCTTCATCCGGTCTTGATACACAGCGTTTTGTGACAACCGGAACAATCTTTGACACCCCAAGCTCTACGCTTTTCTGTATTACACTTTCAAATTTATCACTCTTCACAAGTGCCTGATACAGTGTTACCGACACATCCGGCTCTGATTTACTCTCACACGACGACAGCACCTGCATACACACCTGATTCTTTGTGATTTCCGAAACAACACAGTTATATTCTTTGCCGTCCTCATCACATACAACAAAGGCTTCTCCGGGTTTTGAACGCAACGACAGCGAAATGTGCTTTGCATCCTCACCCGTTATTAGCACCGTTTCACCGTCCCTGACGGCACTTTTTTCTACAAAGAAGCGTGGCATAACACTACCGCCGCCCATCCCTGACTCTCGCAAAATTCCTTCACGAGCAATCCGTTTTCTTCAAGTGCCGAAACAACCTCGTCACTTCTTTCCGAAATAATGCCGGAAACAAGCAGATATCCGTTCTCATTAAGTACTTTCTTGAACACCGGTGCCATCCATATAAGTACGTCTGCAACAATGTTTGCAGCAATCAAATCATACTTCTTGCTACACACTTTATTATAAAAATCCACATCGTTTAGAATATTTCCCGCCAGAACATCGTATTTATCAGCAGCTATATTATTTTCCGCAAAATTCTCTTTTGCTATGCGTGCCGAGTTTTCATCAATATCCACTGCTGTGATATGTTTTGCTCCCAGAAGATGAGCCGCAATGCCCAAAATTCCGCTTCCACAGCCCATATCCAGCACCTGAACAGGCTTATCACTCATCGCCGCCATATATTTTTCGACCATTTCAAGACACAGTCTTGTTGTAGTATGTGAGCCTGTACCAAAAGAGCTTGACGGGTCAATTTCTATAACCGTTTTTTTCTTAAATTGCTCAGGTAATTCTTCCCAAGACGGTTTTATACAAAGATTTTCACCCACACTGAAGGGCTTAAAATATTTTTTCCAGTTATTTTCCCAGTCCTGTTCTTCTATCTTTTTATCTGTTGTCACATCAAGAGAGCCAAGCTTTCCGTCTTTGTCTTCAAGCTTCAGCTTATCCATCGCTTTCTTTACAGCAAGCAAGGTTTCAAGTCCTTGAGAGTTTTCAGCAACATAAAACGTAATTGTTGTTTCACACTCTTTAAGCTTTAACAAATCATCCTCAATATAGTCAAAGTACACATCCTTACCCTCAAGGAACTCATTAAAATCCTCACTGTCCTGCACAGCATAACCTGTTATACCGTTCATCAGCAACAGTCCGCTTACAGAATCAATTCCTTGCGTGGTGGTATGTACTACCGCTTCAATCCAAAACATAAAGTAACCCTTTCAGCTATTCAAAAGCGAGCATTTTGCACAAAAAAGCGTCCCTTACTTTTACACTTATAGACGCATAACGAATTTATTCTATTTTATTTTATCTTTTTTTGTCAGTTTTGTCAATAGATAAAGGAGTATTTTTTATGAAAAATTCATATATTTTCGTTTCAAAACTGTGCAATAAGTCTAATTAATAAAAAAAACTTGACAAATAAAAATAAACGTGGTAATATACAAATATGAAAGTGCACGTTTTACTTTGGGCACTTTGTCAAGAGATTGTGCAATTTAATATAATGTTGATAGAGGTGCGTTTGACAAAAGTAGCCTTTTTCGTAAAAAAGCTGATTTAGCCTGCAGTGAAAAAAGCAAAAGGGGAAAACGCCGAAGCATCGGATTGGCTGTCCGAGAGCTGGGGGCAGAGTTAACAGCTCTGCAACTGTCACGTAAGCTATGTGCGTGTTGAGCTACGGTTACGTGTTGTGCTATCGGGTAAGAGCACCTTTTTGGTGTGTTTCTTAGGGTTCTAACCGCCGATAGTATGTTCGGCGTTTTTTTGTTGCACACCACAAAAAGCAAAACCAACATTCCGAAGGGAGATTTTCTTATGAAAAACACATTTAAGGGTGCAATTACTGCATTGATTACGCCCATGAAGGAAGACGGAAAAATCGACTTTGCCGCCTTTGAAAAGCTTGTCGATGACCAGATAAAAAACAGTATAGATGCACTTGTTGTGTGCGGAACTACAGGTGAATCCGCAACTCTTGACGACACTGAGCACCGTGATCTTATTAAATGCTGTATCAACGTGACAAATGGCCGAGTACCTGTAATTGCAGGAACAGGCAGTAACGATACAAGATACGCAATAGACCTTTCGGTTCATGCGTGCGAAATGGGAGCAGATGGTCTTTTACTTGTCACTCCCTACTACAACAAAACTACACAGCGTGGAGTAGTTAAGCATTTTACAACAATCGCTGACAAGGTTAACAAGCCTATGATTGTTTATAATGTTCCGTCAAGAACTGGTTTCAACATTCTTCCCGAAACATACAAAGAGCTTTCATATCACGAAAACATTGTTGCGGCAAAGGAAGCAAACGGAAACATTTCCTCTGTTGCAGAAACAATTCATCTTTGCGGTGATAACCTTGATGTAATTTCAGGTAATGATGACCAGATTGTTCCCATAATGGCTCTTGGCGGTGTGGGCGTAATTTCGGTACTTTCAAATGTAATACCGAAAGAAACTCATCAGATGTGTTCTCTTATGCAGCAGGGTAAGGTTAAAGAGGCAGCAGCTCTGCAACTTAAGTATCTACCCCTTATAAATGCACTTTTCTGTGAAACAAATCCCATTCCTGCAAAAGCAGCCATGAACGAGCTTGGCTTCTGTACAAACGAAATTCGTCTTCCACTTTGTGAAATAGCTCCCTCTAACAGAGAAAAGCTGGTTAAAATCATGAAAGAAGCAGGTATTAAGTTCTAAAAGCACTAAAAGCCGTCGTCACCATATTGTCGGCGGCTGATTTTATATTTAAAACAAAGGATGAATTAATATGGTAAATATCATAGTATGCGGAATCAACGGAAGAATGGGCAAAGCCATTGAGGACTACTGTAAAAACAGCGACCTTTATACGATAGTTGCAGGTGTCGATGTAACCTTGGGTGTTCCCCATGAGTTTCCAACCGCTTCTTCGATTACCGAAATAGACACAAAAGCCGATGCAGTAATTGACTTTTCACATCACAGTGCATCAAAAAGTCTTTGTGAGTACGCTGTTAAAACCTCAACTCCCGTTATATTCTGCACCACAGGCTACACCGAGGACGAGCTTGCACTTATAGCCGAAACAAGCAAAAAAGCACCTCTTTTCAGAAGCGGAAACATGAGCCTTGGTATAAATCTTCTAATTGAACTATCAAAAAAAGCTGCTGAAATCTTAGACGGCTTTGACATTGAAGTCATCGAGCAGCACCACAACCAAAAGCTTGACGCTCCAAGTGGCACGGCTCTCATGATTGCCGACGGAATAAAGAGTGTAAAGACAGATGCCGAGTACATTTACGACAGAACATCAAGACGTCAGAAGCGTGACAAAAAGGAAATCGGCATACATTCTGTCAGAGGCGGAAGCATTGTTGGCGAGCACGAAGTAATCTTTGCAGGAAGAAACGAGAATGTGACACTTCGACACTCTGCCCTATCTCGTGAAGTTTTTGCCGATGGTGCTTTGAAAGCCGCAGCGTTTATGAAAGGCAAGAGTGCAGGAATGTACGACATGAGCTGTGTGCTTAAGGAAATGATGTAACTTACTTTCTCTTTACTAAAAAGAGAAAGCAAGCAAAGAGAAAAGACAACGCTTTGCGACTACACATAATTGATTGAGGTGATATAATGAAATCTTTTGTTGATTTTTTGAAATTTGTTGTTTTCTTCTCGCTGTTCATTTTTATTGTAGATAGTGTGGTTGATTATTTAGAGTTGTCTTTTAGAGGTCCTAAAGTTGACAATGATATTCTTGAGCTGATAAATACTGATGTTATCTCAGAGAATTATGACAGATTTGAGTATGTTGAAAGTAATATTATGGATGATAATACTTGTGTGCGAGTCTCGTTTGACTCTCTACACCAAAGTAACAAATTGCCTGCTGAGGATATGAGTATAGATGTTTATATTTTTGATGACAGCATTTATACAAGTAAAGGAAAAATTCATAAGAGAGTTTATGATGTGAAAAAATCAAAATATTTAAACAGGGTTATCATTGAGAAGAATAATGTTTATATATCTGTGAATGAGTATACGAATCTGGCACGTTCCGAAGAAATATACAATAATTTGGAGTATGTCATGTTACAATTTAGTGATGCCACTAAAACAGATTGAGTGTTTTTAATGTATTTAATGGTAGTATAATATAAAATAATTCATGGCATGATAACATCCTCGAGTAAACAATCAGAACAAGCCTACGGCAAAAGCGTCGGGTTGCTAAGGATATTAAAAAAGTAAGCGGTGTAACTATTGCGGTTGCATCGCTTAGTGCATTTTTACGCACTTTTTTCATTGCATCCTTCTCTTTTCACAAAAGAAATAGTCCGTGAGTCGTTGTTTGACTCACGGACGTTTTTACGGGCACCAAAAGCTTCTTTTATTACAAAAGTTGCCTTCGAATATCGCTGTCGGGCGGTCCCGACACTTTCTCTTTTCAACAAAGAAATAGTCCGTGAGTCGTTGTTTGACTCACGGACGTTTTTACGAGCACCAAAGGCTGCTTTTATTATAAAAGTCACCTACGAAAATCTTTTCTCTTTGCCTACTTTCTCTTTTCAGTAAAGAGAAAGTAGGTTTTTTCCTTGCTTGATTTCTGTTTTCCGTAAAGAGAAAGTAAGTTAAGCGTTCTTCTTAGCGTCATCAATAATCTTCTGAGCTGCAGGACCGGGAACTTCTTCATATCTTGCAAGCTCCATATCAAAGCTTCCTCTGCCCTGTGTCATAGCTCTGAGGTTAATTACATAGTTTGACAGCTCTGCCAACGGCACTTCTGCATCAATCATTGTATAGCCGTTTCTGTCTTCTACAGGATTCATACCCATAACTCTTCCACGTCTCTTATTAAGGTCGCCCATAACATCCCCCACAAGAGATTCAGGAACGGAAATTTGCATTGAATATACAGGTTCCAGAAGAACAGGTGATGCCTTAGGCAATCCTTCCTTAAATGCAAGGATAGCCGCAAGCTTAAAGGAGATTTCATTAGAGTCAACATCGTGATAAGAACCATCAAACAGGTCAGCCGCAAGATTTACTACAGGGTAACCTGCAAGAACACCTGTCTGCATAGCTTCAAGAAGACCCTTTTCAACAGCAGGGAAATATGTCTTGGGAACACTTCCTCCTACAACACTCTGTGTAAAGGTAAGTCCCTCCTCAAAGCCATGGCTGAACGTGATTTTAACGTGTCCGTACTGACCTGAGCCGCCCGACTGCTTCTTATGCTTACCTTCAACCTGAACGCTCTTCTTTATAGTTTCACGATAGGCGATTTTTGCATCCTTAAGCTCAACAGAAGCACCATATCTTGATTTGAGTTTTGAAACGGTAACGTCAAGGTGAATATCTCCAAGTCCCGAAATTGTAAGCTGTTTTGTTTCGGGATCGTTTTCATAAACCATTGTTCTGTCTTCTTCAAGAAGTCTTGCAATACCCTGGCTTATCTTATCTTCATCGCCCTTTTCCTTGGGAACAATAGCTTTCTTCATATATGGCTTTGGATATACGATTGCTTCATAGTCAAAGGTGCCACCCAGTGTATCATTTGTATTTGTGTCGGCAAGCTTTGCTGTCATACCGATATCACCACAACTTAACTCGTCAACCTCTATCTGCTTTTTACCTCTCAAAACGTAAATATGTGAGAATTTTTCAGGTTTACCTGTTCTGCGGTTAGTAAGT
>JAGBCG010000043.1 GCA_017938055.1 Clostridia bacterium | reverse complement strand
TATCTCATCATCGACAACAGCAAAAAACTTGACATAATACGTTGTTTTTGACTTCAATCCTTTTCCTTCATAGCGTATGCTCAGTATCTCTCCGTTACTGACGAAGCCACTGTCCCACATATCGCCCTTTCCCGCCAACGCACTTTCACGAGATACGGAAACCACAGCTCGCCACTGCTTCACAAATTCGTCATAGCCATCTCCCTCTAATGCAAAAGAAAACACCGGATGCTCACAATCAACACAAAAGGGCACTTCTTTAGACGAAATATCGTCACACAACATATGCTGACACATTATTTTGCTGATTCTCATTGTCAAAACTCCAATCGTTTAAAATTAAATTACTCCGTTCTCAAAGCAACAACAGGATCTTTCTTTGCTGCAACTCTTGAAGGTATCAATCCTGCAATCAAAGTAAGGGTCATGCTGATAACAACCAATATAACTGCCCCTGCCCATGGCAAAGCGGCAATACCACTGATTTCTGTAATTGCCTCGATTATAATATTAATCGGTATAATAAGCAAGAGTGTAACCAATATACCAATCAAACCGGCAACAAAGCCTACAATAAGCGTCTCAGCATTGAAAACTCTTGAAATATCCTTCTTAGATGCACCGATACTTCTGAGAATACCGATTTCCTTCGTTCTTTCAAGCACAGAGATATATGTTATAATACCAATCATTATTGAAGAAACTACTAATGAAATCGCAACAAAAGCAATGAGAATGTAGCTTATCGAATCGATAATAGTTGTAACGGATGACATCATTACACTGATATAATCGGTATATTGTATCTGGTCTCCTTCTTCTTTACCGCTATTATATTCATTAATCTTCTTCACTATCATTTCCTTTGATTCAAAGTCGACAGGATAAATATTTATCATAAAAGGATCATCAATGTCAGCAACACCAAGTTTTTCAAGGTTACCTTCATAAGTTGCCATTGATGAGCTTATATACGTTTGAATCAAAGCGAATTGCTGTTCTTCGGGCATCATTGATAATTGTTGTTTGATATCTTCAGGTAAAGCAGCAACTATTCCGGCTATTTCTTCCTTAGAAAGCTTCGTGACATCAATAGGTTTTCCTGTATAGAATTTTCTTCCTGTAAATATATCGGTATCATTTTTTTCTTTTTGAGCTTTAACTATATCACTGTTGTTTACCATATCTATAAGCTTAGGCATTAGGTCAACGTGGTAGCCCACCATACCTGCACTGGCAGCAACATTAGTATCTTCTTTAGGCTTAAATATACCAACAATTTCAATATCAAAGCCTTTGGTTTTATCATCTACAAGCTTCTTAACAAATACGCTGTCAGACGATTTATCAATCCAACGACCCTCTGCATCGCTGTATTCATAATAATCAGTTGTCGGCAAAACCTTGTATTTCAGCGACTTAAGGTAGTCATACGAATACTTTTCCTGTTCATTTGCATTAATTTCCTTACCCGATGCCAAATCTTTCATCAAGCCCAAAAGCTCATTAGGATCCTTTATACCCAAAGTATAAAGAGCATAATCGCTTATTTCACCATTCTTATCAACAATAATTACAGCTTGGTTATATTTTGTAGGTATGTCGCCATAAATATCGTACTGCGTTTCAAGGAGTTCTCTGTTATTCATAAGCTCTGTCCACACATTCAAATTCATACTCATGGCACTGCCCATACCTGAATCTGTCTGCGACATACCCATCATACTATTAAAACCAATCATTTCAAAAACCTGGCTTGGATTTACCTGCAAGGCACTACCCGCTGTATCAGTTTTATAAATATGCATTGGTGTTGTATAAGTATACTTGATGTCAGAAGTCATCTTATCAAAACCGTTTGCATCATCTTCAAGAAACTTTTTAAAAGATTTCAGGTCATTAACAACAACTTGTTTTGACATCGTTTCAAGCATTTTCATCATAACGTCATTTGAAAAAGCAGTATTTGGCTCGTCATGAGTATGGTCTTCTTCTGCCATAGACATCATAGACATCATAAGAGCCGACGCATCCATTGATGCAGACTCTATTACAAGAGGATAACTTGAAAGGGTTTCCGACTCTATTTTCTTAATATGAAGATCTACGCCGCTTGAAAGAGCTAAAATAAGAGCAATACCGATAATACCTATACTTCCGGCAAAAGAAGTCATAAAAGTCCTTCCCTTTTTTGCAAGAAGATTGTTAAAGCTCAAAGACAAAGCAGTCATGAAAGACATTGATGTTTTTTCTTTTTTACTTTTCACTTTTAGTTTCGTATCAGACGGAATACTCTTGTCATCCGCTACTTCATAAGGATTTGTATCACTTATAACATTTCCGTCAAGAAGTTTTATAATTCTGTTTGAATATTGCTCAGCAAGCTCAGGATTATGCGTAACCATAATAACAAGCTTATCTTTTGCAATTTCTTTCAAAATTTCCATAATCTGTACGCTTGTCTCAGAATCAAGCGCACCTGTAGGCTCGTCAGCAAGCAATATTTCCGGATTATTAACCAAAGCTCTTGCTATTGCAACTCTTTGCATTTGACCGCCCGACAATTGATTTGGTTTTTTTGAAGCCTGGTCTTTAAGACCAACCTTTTCCAAAGCCTCCATCGCTCTGCGTTTTCTCTCAGACTTTCCTACTCCCGAAAGTGTGAGGGCAAGTTCAACATTAGAAAGAACAGTTTGATGTGATATCAAATTATAACTTTGAAAAACAAAACCAATCCTGTGATTTCTATATGAATCCCAATCTGCATCCTTGTACTGCTTAGTAGATTTACCATTAATAATCAAATCTCCCGACGTATAATGATCAAGTCCGCCGATAATATTAAGCAAAGTTGTTTTACCGCAACCCGACTGTCCGAGAATTGAAACAAATTCACTTTCACGAAACTCCATACTTACACCTTTGAGTGCATTTACTTGCATATCTCCGGCATCGTAAATCTTTACAATATCTTTTAATTTCAGCACCTTAACAAACTCCATTCCATTGAGTATTAATATAACTAACATATTATACTACTATAAATATAAAATTTGTATAAATTTTTTAAGGACTGCTTTTTATACCGTATAAAGCAATCGTCGCGATAGAAAAAACTATCAATAAAACACTGTTTGTGGTATACTTATAAGGATTTGGTAAAGGAGTCTTTGACTTAATGAATTATATTAATTTCAGTGAACAAAATAAAAAAACACCGCGTCCGTGGATAAAATACTATTCAAAACCTGAGCTTGCAGACCTTAATTACACAGACGGCTCAATGTATGATGTTTTAAATCAGACAGCCACAGATTACCCCACTGCAACAGCTCTTGATTATATGAATACAAAAACTTCATACAAAGCTTTGCAC
>JAGBCG010000042.1 GCA_017938055.1 Clostridia bacterium | reverse complement strand
GAGAAAGTGTCGGGACCGCCCGACAGCGGTATTCGCAGGCAACCTTGGATAATATCGGATTTTTGATGCCCGTGAAGCGAGTTTTTCATAAAAATAAGCCGATGCAGAAAAATGGATTTTGCTTCAAAAAACAAATTAACAACGGCGACAGCCAAATAAAGTTCTTTTGGTTACTTTTCTTTCAAGAAAAGTAACAAGAAAAAAAGATATTAAAAAAGCGGCAAACACTTACGTTTGCCGCTTTAAACTTAAATATATTTGTTTTATGACTTTTCCTTGTCTTTGGATTTTTCCTCCGACTCGTCATCGTCTTCATCGTTCTTGTCTTTATCCTTTGAGTCGTACTCCTGTTCATCCTCTTTTGGATTTACTACAAGATTGATTTCTGACGCACGTCTGCCATCAACCTTAATTACTTCAACGTCAAGGTTGTCGTAGCTGAATGAATCGCCAACCTCCGGAACTTTTCCAAGATTGTCCATAACAAATCCGTTAACGGTTGCATTTTCTTCAAGCACCTCGTCGGAAAAGTCATATAAATCACAAAGCTCACTTAAGGAAGCTGCACAGTTGACAACATATGTAATATCGTCAATCTGCTTAATATTTTCAATAACTTCATCATGTTCATCCCAGATTTCTCCAACAAGACCTTCAAGCACGTCCTCCATGGTAACAAGACCTGCAGTTCCGCCATATTCGTCAACTACAACTGCCATGTGGGTTTTTGCTGCCTGAAATTCACGTAAAAGCTTTGAAATTTTCATGCTCTCTGTAATGCAGATAACACCGTTTACGATATCGCTGATATCATTTCCGCTGTCGTGAAGCATTTTGTTGAAATCCTTTTCGTGCATGACGCCAATAATGTTATCTATTGTTTCCTGATATACGGGCAGTCTTGAAAATCCACTTGTCCTGTATACATCCTGAATTTCTTCAAGACTTGCATCTGAAGATATTGCAACTATATCAACTCTTGGAGTAAGTATTGCAGATACTTCAAGGTCGTTAAATTCTATTGCACTTCGGATAAGCTCACTTTCATGCTCGTCAATCTCACCGTCGCTCTCGGCTTCTTCGACCATAATCATTATCTCGTCTTCCGTTACGGTATCAACCTCTGCGGCTTTTGAGAAAATAAGACTCAATACTTTTTTAGGTCCTGAAGCAAGAACTGTAGTTATGGGTGTAAACACAACCATGAGGAATTTTACAATTCCGCAAGTTGCCATCGTATACTTTTCCGCAAAGCCTTTTGACAGTGTTTTTGGCGTGATTTCGCCAAATAAAAGTACAACAATCGTCATTACTACAGTCGATATTGTAGGGGCAAGCTCTGCATGACCGCCTTTGAGAAGACTTGCAAAGAAAATACCCGACACTGTTGTGGCGGAAATGTTTACAATGTTGTTTCCCACAAGCATGGTGGAGAGGAATTTTTCATATCTTTCCTCGATATCCATTACTGCCTTTGCTTTTTTGTTGCCGTCCTGGGCAAGAGTTTTCATACGAGTTTTGTTAAAGCTCGTAAAAGCGGTTTCTGTTCCTGAGAAAAACGCAGACAACGCTACAAGAATTATAAGTATCGTTATCTGCCACCCGGCACCGTCCATTTAAAAAATCACTCCTATTTTCTATAATAAAGTTAATTCATTGTATCATGTACCCAAAAAAAATGCAAGCATTGTTCACAATTTTTAAAACATTAATCACAGTGTGTTAATTGAAAGTTTGATTTTAACACCAACAGACTGCATTTTGCACTGGTTTTACATATTTTTCTAACGAAAAGCAAAAACTACAAAAAAACTTTCGGAGTGAAAAAATGAGTAGCAATTTCGTTGAAAAAACAATTAATCAGTTTAATCATGTAAGACATTTCGGAACAGGTGTTTTTGCGGCAATGAGCCATATAAGACTACTGTTAAAGCTGAGGAAAAGAGTTAAAACCATTAGTGAAAGCGATGGTTTCACGGAAAATCAGATAAGATATATAATTCAAAATTTCCCCAAAACTGAGCAGTATATGCTTGAAAATATATCGGTACTTGTAAGACTTTTGGGTGTAAAATTTTTCAGGACACAACCTTTGTATCTTTTCGTGTTCAAAAAGTACGTGAGCGATACGAAAAATCCTCTTGACGAAAAAGCACTAAAATCCGTGTTTGATGACGCAAACAGCGTAAAACCATATCCCACACTCAAAGAAAGTACAATTTTTACAGTATACATGAAAACGGCAATATGTGAAGAAATTTGCAAGTTTTTTGTTTTTCCAAAAAAGAAAGCATCAACTTTTTCTGATGACTGCATAAAAAGATTGTTTGAAGGACTTGACGTGGTGGTGAGCTTTGATGTGAATGATTGCATCATCTCCAATCCCACAGAGAAAGAATTGTTAAAGGACAGCGTTTACCGCCTTTGCACAGATTATACAAAAAGCAGCTATAGAAAAAATCTGGAAATATACGCAAAAAAGCAAAAGATGACACAAGTGGAATATGCAAAAAAGCTTGTAACGGATAAAGACAATTTTACGGGTGTATTGTGCGATAAACCCTTTGGAGGACAGGTATATATAGTGCTTCACGTTTTTTTAACGGTGCTTTTTACATTCTTTCTTTGTATTTTATCTCCTGTTTTTCTTTTATCTTTTATTCCCATTTACAGATGTGTGAAAATAATACTTGATAAATTTTTTATTCGCTTTGTGGTGAAGAGCTTTACAGAGCCAGCACTCAAGCTTGATAAAATTCCCGACGGCAAGGGTGTTCTTGTTACGATTACAACATTGCTTACAGGAAATAAAAGTGACGAAGAATTATTTTGCCGCCTTGAAAAAATGTATTATTCCTGCGGTGAAAAAAATGTATATTTTGCTTTGCTGTGTGACCTTACAGACAGTGCTGAAAAGATACATGAAAACGATGAAAAAATCATAAATGATGCCACAAATAAAATTTTATCTCTAAGAAAAAAACATGGAGATTGCTTTTTTTTGTTTATTCGCGAAAGAGTGTACTCAAAAAGCGAGAAATGTTTTATTGCCAATGAGAGAAAAAGAGGTGCGGTGAATGCTCTGAGTGCGTTTTTGTGTAACAAAAGCGATGGTTTTTCACATTGGGGAATAAAGCCGTCAAATAAAATCTGCAACAATATAAAATACGTTTTTACGCTTGATGCTGACACAAATCTTGCCTTTGACTGCGTAAGAAAAGCGGTAGGCATAATGCTCCATCCAAACAATATACCCGTAATAGACGAAAGAAGCTCAAAGGTTATAAAGGGATACGGTATTCTTCAGCCTAAAATGAGTGCCACACTTGAAGCATCCGAAAAAAGCTTTTTTACATCAATTATGTGTGGACATGGCGGAGTCGACAATTACAGCAGTGCAAGCTATGACTTGCCGTTTTCTTTGTTTGGAAAGGGTGTTTTTTGTGGCAAGGGCATGTTTGACAAGGAATGCTTTTATAAGGTGCTTTGCTGTAAAGGAGCTTTCAAAAACAATACAGTTCTCAGCCATGATGCAGCCGAGGGAGCATTGCTCAGATGTATATCAACATCTCATATCACCCTTACCGACGGTTTTCCAAGAGAGCAAATGTCCTACAATAAACGCCGCCACAGATGGATAAGAGGGGACATTCAAAATCTTCATTTTTTTCCGTCTTTCCGGGTAAATGAATACGGAAAACGAATAAAAAATAACGTGGACCTTGTTTCAAAGTATTTTATGTTTGAAAATGTTGCAGACGCTCTTTTGCAGATTTTTTCATATATAATGATAATGCTGTCATTACTGCAAAAGGACAGCAAAGAGGAAGTCATGCTTGTTACAGTAGCCGTGTCTGCATACATTTTGCCTTTTGTACGGGTGTTGTTGTCAAGCATCGGAAGGGCGTTTTTGTATAATATGAAACGTCTTTTTTATTCTAAAGGTGTGTATGGAGGAATATGGACAGAGCTTGTGAGAATGTACTTTGCTATTTCCTCAATAGCAGGTGACGCTTTACTTTGCTCGGATGCTGTAATTCGTGGACTTTTCAGACTGCTCATATCAAAAACTCACACACTTGAATGGACAACAGCCGCACAAAGCGACAGAGAAAGCGGGGACGGAATTCTCGGATATGTTAAGAAAAACCTTTTCAGTGCTTTTTCCGGAACAGCAATTATTGTCTTGTCAAACAATTCATTTTTAAAGCTTGTTGGGCTTATGTGGATGGCACTTCCATTTGCGGCATATTTTTCAGGTATAGTCAGAAAGGACGAAAAGGTGATTTTGCCTGAAAAAACAAAAAAACTGCTTGATGAAAACCTTTGTGATATGTGGCAGTATTTTGAAGAAAACGTAAGTGAAAAAACAAACTTTCTGCCCCCTGACAATATTTCATTTTTTGAGCAACAAAAGATATCCTATATGACCTCACCCACAAATATAGGGCTGTATCTGGCTTCTGCTTGTGTTGCACTCAAAGGTGGAATTATCAGTCTGTCTTGTCTGAAGCAAATATGCAAAAAAACGGTGCAGACTGTTGAAAAACTGCCAAAATATAATGGATTGTTGTATAATTGGTATGACGTGAGAAATTTACAGGTTATGCAACCGAAGTTCGTTTCGAGTGTTGATGTAGGAAATTTCATTGCCTGTCTTTATGTGCTTTTGGGGACGCTGGGGGAATATGAAAATCAGGATGCAGATATAAAACAAATGATGGATAGAGTAAAAAAGCTGGCACAGGAAGCTGATTTGCAGACTATGTATAACAGTAAAAGGCATCTGTTTTATATAGGATTTAATGTCGAGGATGACGGACAAATAACCTATAGCAAAAATTGCTACGATATGCTTATGAGTGAAACGAGAATTTTAAGCTATGTGGCTGTTGCACACAAAAAGGTTGACAGCAGTCATTTTGCACACTTGTCGAGACCGCTTATAGAGTCAGGAAGATATGTTGGGGTTGCTTGCTGGAGTGGAACGGTATTTGAATACTTTATGCCGGCACTGTTTATGCCTGTTTTTCAGGGAAGTGTTAGCTATGAAGCACTTAAGTTTGCAATGTGGGAGAATATAAGAAACACAGAGAAGATTGACGAAAACAGAGGTGTTTTTGGCATTTCAGAAAGCTGTTACAACATAAAAGATGACGATGGAAACTATATGTATCATGCTTTTGGAAATGAAAGCATAGCACTTTGTGTGTTTGAAAAAAAGGCAGTTATATCTCCTTACAGCTCTTACCTTATGCTTGAGCAGGGTAAAAATTGTGTACTGCAAAATTTCTCGTGTTTTCGTGATATGGGCATGTACGGAAAATATGGTTTTTACGAAAGCTGTGATTTTGAACATCACGGAATTAATGAAAGCTATGGAATTGTAAAAAGCTATATGTCACACCACGTAGGAATGAGCATATGTGCTTTGGGAAATTTTCTTTATGACGGTTATGTGAGAAAATGCTTTATGAGTGATGCAAGCAACATGAGTGCTTGTGAGCTTCTTGAAGAAAGAATTCCCACAGAGGTTTATATAAAAAAGCGTGCAAGAAAGTACTACGAACAGCTTGCAAAACAGGTGCCAAGACCTTGCCAGCAGCATAATGATGTAACATGTGATATTAAGAAAGCTAGCGTCATCAGCAAAGAAGAAATAAAAAGTTTTCATGTTGATATTGCCGTAAATCTGTCACAAGATGATGTGCTGTATAAGATAGTTGAAGATGATATAACAGGACTTAGTCCCGAAAAAATAAAAGTGCAGAAAAAACAACATGTTTTTGAGATACAACGCTACTGTGCGAAAAGAGAGGGGGCATTGATAATAAGTGTAAAGACGGATTATTGCGGACAAATCTGTTTTGAAACAAAACAAAGTCCGGTAAGTCTTGTAAGCACAGAAGCGGGGGGCGTAATATTTCGTTCTGACGGCGATAGGCTTCATTATATTTTGGGATTTTGCAAGGATGGAGAAAATATAAGTCAGGGAGTGTGCGTTGCAAGCTGTGATGAGAATAAGGGAATGGTTTACTTTGATTTTCAAAGCAGACAGCCGAATTTACGTGAGTATACTTTTGTATTTGGTGCTGCAAAAAGCTTTGATACGGTTCATTACGTTACAAAAAGAATTGTACAGAATAAAGAAAAAATATATAAAACCGCAACAGAGTTTTTTAAAGAACTAAGAGTAGATTTAAAAGAGATGTCAGAAAAAGAAAGAGTAATGCTGAAAAAAATTGGCTGTTATACTGATTCAGCAAGAGTTGTTCCGCCCTTTGGAAAATACGACATATCAAAAGCCGCAAAAGAGGGACTTCTTCTTATGTACACTCAAAGCGAGTTAAGGCATATAACCGTAAGGCTTTTAACGGAAAGCCTTAGAACAAAAACGCTTATGGAAAAAATGGAAGAGATGATTATATGCTGTGGATTTTGCATATATTGCATAAGACTTAAAGACAGTGAGCTTGAAGTGTTCTTGCATGAGAACACAGAGCTGTACAGACTTGTGATTTTGCATCTGACACAGGCTTGGGAGGGCGGATTTGACAATGAAAATCAAAGGCAAATATGTGTTTTCGGTCTTGAATTGCTGTATAAGGTGTGCAAAAAGGCAGGAGACAATGCAGCGGGGAATATTGTGTGGGACAAGCTGGTGAAAGAAAGAGAAAACAGTACTGCTCAAGGCTGTTAATTGTTTGTAAATTCGGGCATACATCAGTTTACACAAGGCTTTAAACGATGTATAATAATATGAATAAATGTTACTATTCAAGAGAACGGACCACGAAAGGATGCAAAAAATGCAAAGAATTAAATTATCAGAGGGTGTGCATTTAAATATGCTGCCTCAGACAAAATTCAAAACAAACTTTTTTCAGGTTGCTTTTGTTTTGGATCTTGAAAAAAAGAATACCACAAATCTGTCACTCCTTACGGGAATTCTGTTCAGAGCCAGCGAAAAATATCCGGATGTTGCGGCTATAAATAACAGACTCGATTATCTTTACGATACCAACGCTTCTGCCTTCACCTATAAAAGAGGCGAAAGAATAATATTCTGTTACGAAAGTGATTTTCTTAAGAATGAATATGTTCCCTTGGGAAGTGAAAATCTTTTACACGAGGCTGTTGAAATGTTCCGTGAACTCATTTTCAAGCCAAGACTTGTAGAGGG